>CANJAW010000179.1:0-6098 GCA_947472215.1 Chitinophagaceae bacterium | reverse complement strand
TAGTAAGTGTTATTCCATCCATATTTAAGAAGCCCACAAAGGTCATCGTGTATTGAAAATTATTTTGATTCACAACCCAATTGGGTGCTTGGCCAAAAGATGTATTAACCAGCAGCAGCAACAGTATTGCAAAAAACACCTTGCTTGTCATTTTAATTATTAACGCTTTTAGAATCATACAAACAACTTATTTATGTGATACTGATTGTTTGACAACTGTATTAACGACCCTTTGCCCATTCATTTCGGTTTGCAACAAATAAACTCCATTCGAAATAGCAGGAGAAATACTCACCTTATTCAACCCCTTTTCTACAGTTAGTTGTTTAGCAAAAACCACCTGCCCATTAATGGAATAAAGTTTGATCGTTGCCGTTTGACTTTGAGTGGCCCTCAACTCGATGGTTAATTCGGTATCAAATGGATTTGGATAAATTCTGATATTATCAGTCCTATCATCCTTTTCTTCAACAAATGCTAGCACAACCGGTTTGGAGATTGTACCCAACACGTCATTGCCCTTAAAGCCTACATTGAAAGATGTTTTTCTCTGGGCGGTGCCATCTCCTACATGAAAATTCAAGCTTTGAGGAGTTTCGCCATAAATGGTAATATAGGTAAGTTCAGCATCGTTTTTACGGGAAGCTATTCCCTTCAACAGTCCCTTGTCATCATACACGAATAACTCATTATACCCTTTCGGCAACATTACTACCGCATTCATATTTTGAGCATACTGCTTGAAATCCGATTTCATGGGTGCTTGATTCGGATCAGCATTTTCTATCGGTGTACCACCTACTCCGGCAGATTCAACACCTCCCTGTTTTTCGATACCCATCGGTTTTGCCAAATAGATAGGATATTTGAATGGCTGCTTTTTGGTAGATTTCAGCATGTATCCCTTACCATCTTCCAAATATTGTAAAGTACCGTTCCATCCTGATTTAGGATCGTAAATAGCGAATAAGTTTTGAGATTTTATCACATCGCCATCACTTGCATCAAAATATGCCAGCGACTCCGTAGTGAGCTGGTTTCTCGCAATTGGATAAGGTAGCCAATTCCAGTTTACCTCAATTGGAAAATTCCATGTTGCAAGATCAACAGGAACCCCCTTGATAGCTAAGGATTGTTCATTTGCCAAAGATACTTTGTACATTTTGGCCGTAGAAATACCCCCCTTACTACTAATAGATCCTGACCAGGAAGGTGAGGCTATATTTTTAGAATACATATCAAAATCGCTTCCATTTAAAATACGGTCCTCTGTTTCTAATCGTAAGTTTTTAGTTACTACATTCAGATTGCTAAAATTAGGATCGTTCACATTCATCGACACCCAGGTCCATCCTTTGTTTAAAGGTATATTTTGTTCCACTAAGGTGGTATTGGCAAAAATTACCGGTTTACTGAGCGTGCCCAATATTCCATTATCTTCAAAATCAATGGTGAGACTTCCATCCAAGGTAGCTTCAATAATTTTTCCTTGCGAGGCATCCCAAATTTTAAACCTAATTTTTTCACCTGAAATCAGTTTGCTATAAACCGTTAAGAAAGCATAATACTGTTTATAAGAAGGATTATACGTTAATTTAACAACCCCTCTTAGCGTATCATTGTAAAAAGCAGCTATTTGATCATAGCTATCTTCAGAAAATACGCCATCTACTTTTATCCTTCCCACAATATTCATGCTTTTATCAAAAGCAGCAGTATTGACGGTCCAATTAGGCTCTTTAGCCAATACCCTTAATGTAATTTGCAACTTTTCATCAAAACCAAAATCTGTTTGTAAATTCAAGTTCTCGATGTATTGTCCAGGAGTGAAGTCCTTGTCAATAGTGGCTGTAATGAACACTTTGCTATCTGGTCCAATGGTGCCAGAAGTTTTACTTAAACTTAACCATTTAGGAATGTTGGAAATGGTAAATGGATGAGTTTTACCTCCTTTGTTTAATAAGGTAATTTCAAAGGATTTGGCAGCACCGACTGCTTTCACTATGTCAACAATTTCATTGTAGCCATCTGCATACCAACTCACTTCATTGGTTCTGTAATAAGCTGTCCATGTGATGGGTGACTGTTGCATATTATTGGCTGCATCAAACATTCTGTGTACGGTAATGTCAACCACCTGGCCTTCTAATGAAGCGATGTCTGTAACATCCGGCTCAATAATCATATCATTATTACTGATGACCCGATTTACCTTAAAATTAATTAATTCCCTTTCAGGTTTAATGGCAGGAGCATCGCCCGAATAATTGACCAGACCTGCACTCAAAGCGGCAATATCAGAAATTACCGTGTTATTACTATAAGCATGAAAATATCTAGGCCCGTTTCCTGTTTTGGGATCTGGCTCATTCATTCTTGCATATAACAATAAACCAATGCTCTTTTCTTGGTCAACCTCAAAGTAACGATCCCGACTGATTTGCTCTACATTTCGAAGGGTATTCCATAACTGGAACTCGTCCATTTTTCCGGTAAATTGCCGGTCTGTCGTTTCGTTTCCAGCCAAGTCTTGGGCACCACGCGCGCCCAACCAAATACGATTTCCTGAAAAACCTCCGATAGAATCCATCTGATTAAATGACACTTCTGCAGCATCTACCAAAGTTTTTAAAGTCCCTTGTCGGTTGAATAATAAACTAACATGGTGCCAGCTGTCATCGGCTATTGACTGGGTAGTTAGGGTATATAATTTCCCTTCGCTGTTGAATGTTAAATTTCCAGCAGTATTGATATGGATAGCCCATTTATTATCATTGCCACCCGGTTGATTGATATCGGAACCATCCCCTTTGCCATTTGAAAATATCGTAGCATTTTGGCCGGCAGCAGTTTTAATCCAGAAAGAGATGGTAGCGTCCATTTCTTTTGTTAATTGAACATAGGAAACATTGTCTAATTTCAAAGACTGATTATTAGCAAATGCATAGGAAGTTCCTCTAGGTTTAATATCCCAGCTGGCATTCACCACTGCATGCTTATATCTTGCCTTATCATTGGCAATAGTTCCTCTTCCCTCATCCATTGGCCAGTAGCCCACTAAATTGGCTTCATTGCCCGTTAGTCGGTTATACATTTTTGCATAGGCATCCGTTACGCTGATGGCTTTATTCCAAATACGCAGATCGTGCATATTTCCTATAAAAGTATTTCCACCAATTACCATGGCTTCGTTGTTTGGAACGGAAAGATTTACAGTTCCGGTTTTACTAACAATCACATCGGCATCCTGATAAATACTTAGTTCGTTCGTACTGTTTGTATAGGTAAATGTGTAATGATGAAACAGTGCATCCGCAGCCAAGGAGCCTTCTGCAATGATACCACTGATGGTAGCACGGATTTTTCCATTTGCCAATTCAATTTTCATTCCTCCCGTTTGATTCAATATAGTAGCCGAAGCAGTTGTGGTACTATTTTTCATCCAGTACTCCAATGCAAAATCTCCGGATGCAATTTTCGGGTCGGTGATCACCGCCGTACTATTGGCTCCTTCAAAATGCAGGGAAACATTGTGGTCAATTTTCAATTGATTGGTTTGTCCTTTAATTTCAATCAGACTTACCGCCGAATTGTAGGTAACAGGTTCGTTGAAACTTACTTTTAAATCTTCGCCCGAACCAAGGATTCCATCGATCGGCAATGGAGTGCCAAATTTTACAGGTGCTGTAAGGTCAACCCTGCCTGTACTTAGATCCGAAATAAACTCGGTGTTATTGGTACAGGAGCTCCTTGCCCTGATTTCATATACACCATCTGGCAAGGATAGTTTAGCCATGTCGAAAGCATAAGACAGCGTGGTTTGAGAACCAATGGTATCTTTCTCACTGGTTTCTGTTCCTGCGTTTAAGAATGCCGTTGTTTTGTAATAGGTATGTAAACGAGTCCAGTTGGGAGCAGTAGACAATCGGTATTCCAAATCAATTTTTTTGAAACTTGCAAAATTGGTACTATATCCTATCAGATTGATCAATAAAGGCTTCGTAGTTCGATCCGCATTATAAGCCGTCTCCCTATTATACACCCAGTTGCTCAATGGAACGCTCACAATTACTTGAGAACAAGAAGGCACAAATTTTGCAGAAACATATACCGAGGAACTCACTGTTTCACCATCACAAAGTGATTCTAGCCTAACCTTAATACTGTCATAGGTATACACATCAGAGATTGATTTCCCCAATGTCATTTTATAAATCACCTCTTTACCATAAGGTACATTTACCAGTGTTCCGTTTGGCTCAATATTGATTAAGGCATTGTTTGGATTAGTGGTATTGTCAATTACTAATTTGTAAACCGCATCAACACCAGCAGCACTGTTGTTGGTTAATTTCAATTCAAATTCTGCTTTCTTACCCTCCAATACATTGGTCATATAATTATTGGTAACGGCAAGTATTGGAACTTCTACTTTTTGGGTGGCATAATTAAGGGGTGCCTTGGGTGCATTGATATACAAATCAAATCGACTTTCTAAAGATCCATTAAGCAATTGGATCGAATTTACTATCGCCGTCTTTTGGGAAGTCAACAATACCATTGCATTTCTATTTTGATTACGAGCAACTATATTATTGGGGTTTATAAGATAGTACGCTTTTTGATTAGCAATCAATTCAGCTTCTTTTATTGCCAATTGATCTTCTAATGAAAATAGGTTGTTAAAATAATTTCTAAAAGTGCTGTCTGGATAAAACTGGGATTTTTCTTCTCCTTCATAAGGACAAGATGACCTGCCCCCTAGGGTTGAAAATACTGGACCATTGCCATCAAAAGCATTTACCACATCTACACTTAAAAAATTTGCAGGATCATTGTCTTTTAAAGTATAACTTATATTTGCAGTATTGGTTGATTCTTGAGACAAGGTGGAATTAATATCTTGTTGAAAGAATGCACTGGTATTAAATTCAATCCCAACTTTATTGACTGAAGTACCCAGTTTTAACCCTACAGATTCATCAATTGTTAAGTCATATGAAGTAGTGGATGCAGAAACAACGCTTGTTTCTGTACTTTGAGCGTAATCTCCTACGCCAGCATCAAATGAAATATTTTTTTCAAAATGAGTATTCAGTAAACCATTGATCGCATTGGATTGGGAAAGCTGGTTTGTCAATTTCGATTTGGCCACCGGGTCACTAATGCCGTCATAAGTAGTATTAACCCGATTATTAAAATTGGTTAAAATATTGCTGATCTTTTGCTTGTATTTAACCCGGTTATTTCTTGCCAACCATTTACTTTTTTCATTATCCAAAATCACCTTTTTCCATAAGCGTATTTTTTCTGCATATTCTGCTCTCTTATTTATATTTTCTACTGAGTTGGGAGTAGGTCCATTCAAATTAGTTGCAATAAACAATTCATATTCCGGAATTAAAGTGCTCAAAATATGTTTTTGCGAATAAACGAAAAAGGTTTCAGTAGGCTTGTCTACAAAACTTAGCGCCTTCTGTTTACTTAAATAGATAGGTGTGCTAACAGTACCTAGGTTCACATAGCTCCCAGCTGGTAGTGGCGAAGCAACCCCATTTACATATGTGTTAGGTATTGTGTTGGAAGTTTGAATATTATCATATGACCCATAAAAAATATTTTTTGAGTTTCCAATATACAAATCGCCCCCTGCGCCTACATAATCCGTTGCGTCACTAGTTGATATTGCCTTATTAAATGTATAGGTACTATTTACACTCTTGCCATCTTTTGAAGTATTAGCAAGTCCAATACCGACAGAGCCAGAGTTGGTTGTCTCAATCTCCACCTTTGGCGTTGGTACGAGTCCCCCTTGTAATGAAAATGACACCCCGGCTCCAATAGTCACTTCCTCTAAAAACCCTTCTTTATGCGCAAAGGAAGCCTCAGAAGTAAAGGAAATAGATTCCCCCTTTTCAATGGTGGCAAAACTGTTGGAACCCGGTGGATCTCTTAAAATGATGGCAGGAATATCCGGAGCTGCCGTCACAAAAGTTTGAGACCCATCGGATGCACCACCTAAAATAATACCGGTGGTTTTTAAACCTTCCACAGGATAAGGGTTACCATTAATTATATATTGAAGCGATATCGTTTTG
>CANJAW010000178.1:0-6110 GCA_947472215.1 Chitinophagaceae bacterium | reverse complement strand
TAAATAATCATTATAAAAGTATTTAAATACTTTTATAATGATTATTGTACTATCTTTGGGTTGTAAAAAATAAAATCAACCTTATGACAACAGTAACAGAAAATTTTCTCAATGTAACCTTGTTGCCAGCGCAGCAAAAACATCCCACTATTTTTTTTCGTTTCGATGAATTGCTGGAGGGCGAAAGTCTGAACATTCACAATGATCATGACCCTAAACCCCTGTATTATCAGTTGTTGGCGGAAAGAGGAAATGTATTTGTTTGGGAATATCTGGAGCAGGGACCTCAGTGGTGGAAAGTAAAAATCTCTAAAAGAGTTGTCGGCGATCAGGAAGAAACACTTGGGCAAATTGCAGCCAAGGATCTAAGGAAAGCGCAGGTTTTTAAAAAGTATGGGTTGGATTTTTGTTGTGGAGGAAAAAAAACAGTTCAAGAGGCTTGTGAAGAAAAGGGGCTGGATGTAGTCAAAATAGCGTTAGAGCTTCAGCAGTCCAATAAATTCACTACTTCCCGTCCGATTCCTTATGGAGACTGGAGCCTAGATTTTTTATCAGATTATATTGTAAATACGCATCATAGCTATGTTGCTAAATATCTACCTGAAATTGTGCGTTATACAAAAAAAGTGGTGAAAGTACACAGTAGTCATCACCCTGAATTGATTCGCATCGGTCAATTGGTAGCTGAGGTGAATGCTGAATTAATGGCGCATATGATTAAGGAGGAAAGGGTCTTGTTTCCCTACATTAAAGCATTGGTAGCCTCAAAGGACCATATACAGCCCCTGCAAGCTGCTCATTTTGGAACTATCCAGCATCCAATCAATATGATGGAGATGGAACACGAGATGGTAGGTAAAAATTTAGCAGAAATTAGGGAACTTTCAAATAATTACATCTTGCCTGAAAATGCTTGTGCAAGTTATAGTTTGCTTTACCAGCTGTTAGCAGAGTTTGAAGAAGACTTGCACCTGCATATCCATCTTGAAAATAATATTCTTTTTCCAAAGGCAATAGAATTAGAAAGCCAACTCAACTAATTGCTAGTTGCAACAGAACAGCTAATTTTAGTCAGGGAAAATAATTATGATCGCCCAGTAAATAGATATCTATTTTAGTAGGATCTATTTCAGGAAATTTGCAGTCTTTACAATATCTTTATTTTTTAGCATCCATCAACCTATTGAGTGATAAATTATGTTGAGTCTTACCTGTAAAACAGCCATTAAAGCAGTCATTTATCTTACATCCAATTATTCGTCTGGTGAAAAATTGGGTATTAAGGCTATTGCGACCTATATAGATGCTAGTGAGCATACCGTTGGTAAGCTGTTACAAATTTTGGTGAAAGAGTCAGTTATCAATAGTGCCAAGGGGCCCTCGGGCGGTTTTTATGTAACTGCAAAGCAAACGAATCAATCGCTCATCAAAATTATTGAAGCAATTGATGGGAAGGAACTTTTCAAGGAATGTGGATTGGGGTTTAGTAAATGTTCCTCCACACATCCCTGTCCTATCCATAATGAGTATAAAGTGGTAAGGGACCAGTTTGAAAATTTGTGCAGGGGTAAGACGGTAAGGGATGTAAGTGATCCTGTGAATAATGGGTTGGCTTATCTAGTTGGGTAAAATTCATCCTACTTTCTTTTATTTCTGAAGGATTGTCTACTTGTTAAGTAAACGGTCCCACCAATGACTGTTTTTATTCAGTTGTTAATTATACCAATTTTTATTTTACTTTCATAGCTATTGCCAGGTTGGGTTGTCAGTGAATGGATGCGCTTCCATTCCTATTTTTTAGGATTCCTTGCTTCCTAAAAATTACTTCCATTTTTTCTAGGCCAATGACTATTGTACCATTCTTACCGGTAAAAATCTACTACCTGATTTCTGTCAATTTATTTCATGTCTGGCGTCATTCATTTTTAGGGATATCACTGATATCTTCATATTTCAATCGACGTTATCAATATGGATTATAAATTAATAAATCCGGAAGGCGTCTTTTAATTGATGCTTTGAAATAGAGCAGAAACTAACCATTACATGAAACGAAATTATTTGGTATGAAAAAAATTATTCTTGCTTTCGATGGTATTCATTTTTCAGAAGGCGCTTTTGAATTTGCGCGTCGGCTAAATGAGTCGAAGCCTGTTTTGCTGACGGGTGTATTTTTACCCCAAGCAGAGTTAACGAATTTATGGAGTTATGCGGACGGGGTGGGTACCCCTTATATTCCATTGATTGAGCAGAGTGATACTGATCAAATACAGAAAAATATTGACCATTTTGAAAGGCTTTGCCATGGTAATGGTATTGATTTTCGGGTACACAAGGATTTGTACGATTTAGCGCTGCCCCAATTGAAGAGGGAAAGTCGGTTTGCTGATTTGATGATATTGGGCAGTGAAATATTTTATAGTAATATAGGTATTCATTCGGTCAATGATTATTTAGAAGATGCCTTGCATGAAATGTCTTGTCCCGTTTTACTGGTTCCCGAGAAATTTGATTTTCCGGAAACTATTATACTAGCTTACGACGGAACTGAGGAGTCTGTCTATGCTATTAAGCAATTTGCTTACTTATTCCCAGAATTAACAGCCATGCAATCACTGCTCGTATATGCCAATGAAGATCCGGAGGAAGATTTTCCAGATAAAATACAAATAGAAGAATTGGCTGCAAGGCATTTCAGCAATCTCACCCTTTTTAAATTGGACATTAATCCAAAAAAATATTTCAGTTCCTGGATTGTACAAAAAAAATCAGCCTTATTAGTAAGTGGTTCCTATGGTCGTTCGGGTATTTCCCTGCTTTTTAAAAAGAGTTTTATAAAAGATATTATCGTAGATCACCGGTTACCGGTTTTTGTAGCCCATAAATAATTCCCCTATGTTAAAATGTTGAAACTTGTAAATGGGCTGGTCTAAACCAGCTCATTTTTTATTTGATTTCAATCACTTAGTCCCCTAATGATTGTCATGGTAAATCTGTAATGCGGTCAATAGCTTTGAAAAAAGCAGCCATGGAAAAGATACTACTGGCAATTGATGCCATACATCCTGATAGAAATGCTTTGGATTTTTCTTGTTATCTAGGAAGGTTAACCAAGTCGGCCATCACGGGAGTTTTTTTGGAAAACCTTGCCATTGAGCAAAGGCCGATAATGCAAAATATTTATACAAATGATTTTATTGGTGCAGGAGCAGAGAATCCGTCGGAAGCGTATCTCGCTAAAATGGAGTGTATAGATAAAAATATTTTCCTATTCAAAGAAGCCTGTTCCAATCGGGAGGTAAGTTACAATGTTCACCGAGATAGGGGAGTTCCTATATATGAATTGATTGAAGAAACTCGCTATGCTGACCTTTTGGTAGTAGACCCCTCCACGTCATTTAATAAACGTTACGAAAGTTCTCCTACCTCTTTTATTCGAAATTTGCTCAAAAAATCTGAATGCCCAGTAATCATTGCAGCTGAAAATTTCGAGGCTATCGATGAGGTTATTTTCAGTTACAATGCATCCGCTTCTTCTGTATTTGCTATCAAGCATTTCACCTATTTATTTCCCCAGCTTCATGATAAAAAAATAAGGATCCTTCAGGTAAATAGAGAGGGTGAATGGAGGGGGGCTGAAAAATATAAATTTAAAGAATGGTTAAAATATTACTATGCCAATTTTTTCTTTGAAGCAATAAAGGGAGATTTAGGAACCGAATTGTTTGATTATTTGCTTGCAAAAAAAAATTCTTTACTGGTAATGGGTGCATATGGAAGAAATGCTTTGTCCCATTTTTTTGCAAAAAATGCTGCTGAATTATTGATTCAAACAGTAACTCAGCCGATTTTTATAGCACATTGGTAATTGTAATCTGAACTCAATGATAGGTTCTTCAGTTCAATGAAAGGTAACTACTTTGTTATAATTGTTATGCCATTGCTAACATATTATCAATTTGGTACTTTACCTGCTATAGTTTAAATCAGTCTTAACTCAATTAATTTAGTATGAAAAAAATTACCGCGGCATTTGATGGTCTTAAATATACTGAAAGTACTAGAGACTATGCTTTGAATATCGCAAAACAAACCAATACCCATTTGGTAGGTGTTTTTTTGGATGACCCAACTTATACAAGTTATAAGGTGTATGATTTGATCTCAAAGGAAGGGGTTTCAGAAGAAAGACTGAAAAAAAAAGAGCAAAAGGATAAGCTTGTGCGTGCTGAAGCTGCAGCTGATTTTGAGCAGGCTTGTAAGCAAGCAGGTTTGCAGTTTACGCTGCATCACGATCGTAAAATTGCTATTCACGACCTGGTACATGAGACAATCTATTCAGACCTGATGATTATCAATGCAAAGGAAACACTGACCCATTATCCTGAAGATTTACCCACCCGTTTTATAAGGGATCTCTTAACAGATGCGCATTGCCCTATTTTACTGGTGCCCAATAAGTATAAGCCAGTCCAGAAAATTATATTATTATACGATGGCGAGCCCTCGTCGGTTCATGCTATTAAAATGTTCAGTTATTTACTGCCAGTATTGAAGGGTTTGGAAATCGAAGTGATTGCAGTTAATTCGGTGAATGCATCCAATCACCTCCCTGATAATAAATTGATGAAAGAGTTTATGAAGCGGCATTATCCTAAAGCAAAATATACCATTTTAAAAGGTTGGGCTGAAGATGAAATTTTAAAATACTTACATCAAATGCCAGAGAATGTACTAGTAGTGTTGGGTGCTTACCGAAGGAGTACTGTCAGCAGGTGGTTTAGGGAAAGTATGGCAGATACCCTCATGAAAGAGGTTACATTCCCTTTGTTTATAGCGCATAATAAATAAAAAATGTGTTGTAGTTTTTAGTTTCAAATTTTAGGACAGGGGTTTTGTATTACTTCTAATTCTACCTTGAGTAGTGATTTTCTTTTTGATTGTAAATTTTGTGATAGGATTCATTGGATTCTCTATTTTTATATGTAGGCGGTACTTCCTTAGTTATTTTGTAAACCTAACGAATTATGTATTAAATTTAACTTTCATTTAGTTATAGCTAGAGATTTACTGTTTCGGTAGTCGTCAATGCTTTTTTCTTGGTAAAATTATTTTTAAATTACCCCCATGGATTCTATTACCCATCTAGCCATTGGTGCCTGCATGGGAGAGGCATTTGCCGGAAAAACCCTTGGTAAGAAGGCGATGCTCTGGGGAGCAGTGGCACAAAGTATTCCGGATATTGATTTTATTACTTCTTTATGGATGGATACTTCCTCCGGCTTATTGGCTCATCGTGGATTTACCCATTCCTTTTTATTTTGTGCCCTTATCACCCCCTTATTTGCGTTACTTGCCGAATATTTTCACAGACCTCATAATATCCGATTGGGAAAATGGATATTGTTTTTTGGAGGCGTTATTTTTGTGCATATCCTTATCGATGCTTTTAATAATTATGGGGTAGGATGGTGGGAACCATTCAGTCATCAACGTATTTCCTTTAATGCCATTTATGTAGCCGACCCTTTTTTCTCCCTTTGGCCAGCCATCGCCTGTGTGGCCCTTGTATATTTGAAAAAAAGATTGCCTCAGCGAAAAAAATGGTGGCAAATGGGGCTGGGTGTAAGTGCATTGTATTTAGTGTATTGTCTGTTTAATAAATCCACTATTGACCGAGAAGTGAAAAGTATTTTACAACAGCAGCAGGTTTCCTATTCAAGGTATTTTACCAGTCCAGCTCCATTGCAAAACTGGTTGTGGTATGTTGTAGCTGGTAACGATAGTGGCTATTATGTTGGATTCAGGTCTACATTCGACCGTAAAAATGGTATAGATTTCCAGTATTTTCCCCGAAATGATTCTTTGTTGAAGCAGGTGAGGGGTGATGAAGATTTACCAAAATTGATTCGGTTTTCCCAGCAGTTTTATACGGTAGAAAAATGGGGGGATACGCTAGTTTTTAATGATCTTCGTTTTGGCCAGATAATCGGTTGGCAACAGCCTTTTGGTAAATTTGTATTTCACTATTATTTACTTCAGCCCGCCAATAATGCACTTGTTGTTCAGCGGGGGAGATTCGAAGGGTGGAATTGGAAGACTGCAAGCCT
>CANJAW010000177.1:0-6184 GCA_947472215.1 Chitinophagaceae bacterium | reverse complement strand
GGAGCATTGCGCTACAAAGGCAAGGTGGTCAGGATCGATTTGGTAACTGGCCTGGTCCAGATCGTTTTCAAATATCAGCAGCCAGGAAACTGAATAGGTATTTTCTATTACCGCCCGGTTGGTATCTGCCGGAAACCCAATATGAAATTGCTGAATGGTTTTTACGGCAGATAATTTGCTCAAGCCTGCAATCAATTTATCCCGATCGATGGCACTGGTTGGGTTATTGAGCCAAAAGTACACATGATGTAGAAACGCATTTTTCATTTTTTGATTTTTATGATACAAATATAGCTATTCCCTACAGCTGAATTGTAAACAATTGATTATGAATAAAAACATATATTTTCCAATTGACTCGTTTTTCTGATATTCACTTTTAATTCTGTACTTTCAGTAAAAATTTTACTATGTATACAAGACGCATGTTTTTAAAAAATAGCAGTTCACTTGCATTGGGAGCAGCCTTTTTATCTTCCTTTGAGTTATCGGGTAAAAATACCGCTAATCCCGGTATTCAGTTATACACCGTAAGATCTGAAATGTTGGAAGACGCGGTGGGTACATTACAAAAACTTGCTGGCATGGGGATCAAGCAAATTGAATCCGCTGCTAGTAAGAAAGGGTATTATTATGGGTTGAAGCCGGCTGAAATAAAAAAAATCTGTTCTGATCTGGGCATGACACTTCGTAGTGGTCATGTTCAACTCAATGACCAGTGGGAGCAAACGATGTCAGATGCTGAATTATCTGGTCAGGAGTACATTATCTGTTCTTCTATGCCCTCAAGCGGACAAACGGTGGAAAATTATAAAAGGGTGGCAGAACGATTTAATATAGCGGGGAAAGCTTGTGAAAAAAGAGGGCTAAAATTCGGTTACCATAACCACGATTTTGAATTTGAACTCCAAGGTGGTAGGCCACTATATGATGTTTTGTTGGAAAATACTGACCCCTCGCTAGTAGGGATGGAGCTGGATCTCGGCTGGGTGGTGGCCAGCGGCAATGACCCCTTCGCTTATTTTTCCCATCATCCTGGACGTTTTCCGCTATGGCATTTAAAGGATATGGACTTGGTAAAAAAGACAAGTACCGAATTCGGCAAGGGCGGCTTGGATATTCAGAAAATGTTTGACAATAGCAAGAAGTCGGGTATGAAATATTTCTTTATTGAACAGGAGGATTATACCCATACGCCTTTGGAAAGTATGCAGCAAAATATGAACTACTTACGATCGATTAAATAATGGCTTACCCCATTCGCTAAAACATGTAATCTTTCTCCCGCAAAGCTGTTTTATCTTTGCACTGAAAAATGTAAGTATGACCTATACAACCTTGGAAGCATGTTTGCTGGATCTAGAAAAAAATGGTCAACTAGTTCGTGTTAAAGAATTGGTGGATCCTTATCTTGAAATAGCGGCGATTCAGTTGCGGGTATATGCCGCAGGTGGTCCTGCTTTGTTGTTCGAAAATGTAAAGGGAAGCAGATTCAGAGCGGCCTCTAATATATTTGGTACACTTGAAAGAAGTAAATTCATTTTCAGAGATACCCTTCCTTTGGTGCAGCAGCTGATTGCATTAAAAAATGATCCGGTAAAGGCCCTGAAGCATCCGATCAAAAATTTTTCCGTTGGTCTGGCAGCCTTGAAAGCATTGCCTTTAAAAAACCCGCTTCAAAAGCCGGTACTTTTTGAGGAAATAAAAATTGAAGATATTCCCCCTATCCATCATTGGCCCATGGATGGAGGGGCTTTTGTGACCCTTCCTCAGGTATATACCGAAGATATTAATCTACCGGGTATAATGAAGGCCAACCTAGGAATGTATCGCATACAATTGACAGGTAATGAGTATCTGCCTAACGAAGAAATTGGATTGCATTATCAACTTCATCGCGGCATAGGTGTGCACCAAAGCAAGGCTACTGAAAAGGGGCTTCCACTGAAAGTAAGTATTTTTGTTGGAGGTCCACCGGCACATAGCGTAAGTGCTGTAATGCCGCTGCCGGAGGGTGTAAGTGAAATGACTTTTGCAGGGGTATTGGGAAATCGTAGATTTAGGTATACTTATGTAGACGGTTATTGTATTAGTACAGATGCGGACTTTGTAATTACTGGAGATGTTTATCCAGGAGAAAATAAGCCGGAAGGGCCTTTTGGGGATCACTTAGGTTATTATAGCCTGCAGCATATTTTCCCATTGATGAAAGTACACAAAGTATTTGCTAAAAAAAATGCAATCTGGCCTTTTACGGTGGTGGGAAGACCACCGCAGGAAGATACCAGTTTTGGCCATTTGATTCACGAAATGACGGGTACTGCGGTACAGGCGGAAATACCGGGATTACGCGAAGTACATGCTGTAGATGCCGCCGGCGTTCATCCGTTGTTGTTAGCAATTGGTAGCGAGCGGTATACTCCTTATGCACCCGCCCAACAACCGGCCGAAATACTCACCATTGCCAACCATATTTTGGGGACGGGGCAATTGAGTCTGGCAAAATTTTTATTCATTACTGCCGACCCAACCAACCAACTCAGCGCACAAAATATACCCCATTACCTTTCTTATTTTCTACAAAGGATTGACCTCAGCAGGGATATCCATTTTTATACCAACACCACTATTGACACCCTGGATTATTCGGGTACTTCCGTCAACAACGGAAGCAAAGTGGTATTAGCAGCCTATGGAGTAATTCGAAGAGAATTAGCTACGGAGGTACCTTCCTGCCTTCAGGATTTACAGGGTTTTGAAAACCCTCGGCTGGTGATACCTGGGGTAATTGCTATCCAGGCTACTGCCTTCAAAAATTATGCTGAAGCAAAAGTTGAATTTACTAAGCTGGATGGACAGTTAAATAGTAATCTAGGCAATTTGGAAGGTCTTCCCTTCATTATAATTTGCGATGATGCCAATTTTGCAAGTGAAAATATGCGCAATTTTTTATGGGTCAGTTTTACCCGAAGTAATCCTTCGCACGATATAAATGGTATTGGTGCCTTTTATGAAAATAAACATTGGGGCTGTAAAGGTCCATTGGTAATTGATGCGCGCAGTAAACCTCACCATGCTCCGCCGGTGGCTGTGAATCCTGATACCAATAATAGAATCAATTATTTATTTGAGAAGGGAGGGAGTTTATACGGAGTGGAATAAATCCGCGAAGATCTGTGGGGGAAAATATCCTATTCCGCAGTTCTATAAAAAATAGTATTCCAAAAATACCACTACCTCCCTTTCACATAATTTTATATCTTTATTCCCATCCAATTTCTGCTGATTGCCGCTTGCTGCGAAGCCGCTTTGATACCCTGTCATTGATAGAATGGTTAATTTTTATCTGGCAGGTTTATTAATAACTAAACGCAGCAAGATGATTAAAAATCCCCCTTCAGCTTATCCAAAAAATAAAGGTTGGACAGCCTGTTTTTCCCGGGCTCTTGAAAAAAAAAGTTACCTGCTCATTTTTGGATTGATTGTTTTTCTCCAAGCAAACACTTTGCCCCAGACCAATAATTACTTTGGCAATTCCGGTGCTATCAATGCAGCTACCTGGAGTACTACTGCTGCGGGTCCTTACAACTCATTGCTAAATATAACCGGTGGAGCGATACTTAATTTTGGAAATCCTGCCACCATAACAGGTGCTACCGTTGACGTTAGTGGTATCAATGTTTCAGCCAACCTTAACTGGGTTGGAGCGGGAACATTGGGAACTAGTGGATTAGTATTGCCGATTACCGTGGCAAATGGGATTACCTTCAATATGTCACAAACAACTTCTGCAGCCTTAGGGACAGGATTTAAAAAATCAGGGGGCGGTGTACTAGTGATGAGTGGGGGTTCAGCTTATCAAGGTGGCTTCAGCTTAACCGATGGAACCTTTGTCATTGGAGGAGTTAATGCAATGGGAGGCAATACACTCTCACTCAATGGAGGGATAATCGCTTCTTCAACCAACTATGATTTGACGGGTAGATTTAAGGGGGGTATTACTATCGGCGGCAATATTCAGTTGGGTGATATTGCAGGACTAGCAAATTCTACTGGCAGTCTCACTTTTAGTGATAGTATTTATTTGGGTACTCTCAATAGCACCCTTACCCTCGGTAATGCGGGAACTATGGTTTTGGCTGGACAAATTTCTAATACGGGCAATAGTGGAATTAGTTTTACTGCCAATTCCAATGGTACCGGTGTTTTTGAAATCACCCATGCTGGTAACTCATTTAGGGGGCCCATCAATATCAATGGTGGCAGCGTTCGGTTTGCAGCTGATGCCAGTTTTGGCAATCCCGCCAATCTCCTTATTTTAGATGGAGGCAAGCTGCTCTCCAAATCGAGCTTTTCAATACTACATTCCATGCAGTTGGGTAACTCCCCCGGGACGGGCATCGTAGTTGCCTCTACTGATACACTTAGTATCGCAGGGGTTATTTCCGACAAAATTGTCTCTGGTAGTTTTACCAAATCAGGTGCTGGATTACTACTACTTTCCAATTCCAATACTTACACAGGTACCACTTTTATAGCTGCCGCAGGAGGAATACTTCAGTTAAATCATTTGGGGGGTAATACCCTGCCATTGACCAATAATGTGATGGTAAATGGAGGTACATTGATGGTCAGTTCCAACCAAACCCTTAATGACCTAAGTTTAGTAAATGGAAATCTACAAATTGATGACGGGGTGTCCCTTACCATTAATGGTACATTGGACTACTTTCAGCCAGCCTCTATTTCGCTGATCGGTTCGGGGAAAATTGTATACGGTCCGCAGGGGGTATTAAAATATTCTGGGGCCAATTCAAAAATTGCTAGTTTAAATGAATTTCCAAGCACCGATGGACCATATTCCGTAATCTGTAATAATATTGCAGGACTTACCATGCCTTTTACCCGAACCATTCGTGGAAAGCTAGTTCTTACTGCTGGTAAATGGACGATTGGTGCTGGTGCATTACTCGAGTTGGATGGGGCTTCGCTTGAAAGTAACGGCGGCTATCTGTCAGGTAATGCCATCAATGGTTCCAGTTCCAATATAACAGTAAAGGGTACAACTGGCGGCATAGTCACACTACCTACCAATAATCTAACAATCGGCTTTAACAATGTAACAGTGGGTGGTACAAGAACCCTCGCATTGAACGGTACCAATAATATGGTGCTGGCCGGAAATTTGTTAGTTGAAAAGGGGGCTATTTTTGATAATGGGGGCGAAAGCCAAATTACCAGTGCTGGAGGAACCCCTACAATTATCATTGATGGAAAATTTATCAATCGCGACAAAGATAATTTCTCCGGAAGCAATGGAGCTATTCCTAGTATTGCTCCCACGCTGAATCTAGGTTGTATTATTGAATATGGTTTGGCTAATGGCAATTCGCAGGTAGTTACTGCCAGAAGTGATTACAGAAATATCAATTTTTCGGGAAGCGGTGTCAAAACAGTAGCAAGTGGTTTTAATCCAGCTGGAACTGTCTATATCACGGGCAATGCTATTGTAGATGCGTTGAATCATAGTTTTGGAGATGCGGGTACCAGTCTTACCATGGATGGAGGAAGATTTAGGCTGGGTGGAACCAATAATCCTCAGCCACATATGTCTGGAAATTATCAGCTAACTGGTGGCGTGATTGAATTTGCCTGTAATAGTAGCAGTGGACAAACCATTAGAAGTAGGGCCTATCAAAATATTGAAGTGTCTGGTTTGTTTGTAGGGAATTCTGCTGGAAACATTCTTTTGAATGGCAATGGCACATTCAAGGTGATTTCAGGGGGTGTTTTTACTATCAATGATAATTCTATTAAGGCTTTAGATAATTCTGGCGGGCAAACGGTTGTTATAGAAAACAACGGAACTTTTCTTTGTGGTAATAGCAAAGGGTTCAATGGTTTTACGGCTACCTTAACAGATAATTCATCCATACATGCTAATATTTCCTCGGTTGTATTGGCCTCCGGAACCCCAGGTAGCAATGTGTATTATACAAAAGCTGGCGACCAACCAATAACCAATAGCAACGGTCTTGTTTATGGGAATCTAATTTTATCGGGAACGGGAAACAAAATCGCACCAACCAGCAACTTAACTGTACAGGGTAATTTATTAAAAAACACCGCAAGTATTTTTCAGCATAACAATGGGGCAATCATATTTAGGAATGCTACTACTTCG
>CANJAW010000176.1:0-6186 GCA_947472215.1 Chitinophagaceae bacterium | reverse complement strand
TTTATCTTCTATGAAAAGTCTATTAATTATTTAAATAAATAGTTTAGTCTTAGTTATAGTATAAATTAATAATAGGTATGCATCAAAAAATGAGTGTCGATAGGATTCTCTCGATTGATATAGGCGGAACCTATATCAAGGGAACTATTTTAAATACAGTGGGTGAAATGCAGATTGGGTATCATGTAGTGGATACCCCTCATTTACCTGGTCCTCAAAAATTACTAGCGGCCATCCTAAGCCTAGTAAGTGATTTCCCCACTTTTAATAAAGTTTCTATAGGTTTTCCTGGTTATGTGAGGGATGGAATAGTTTTTACAGCTCCAAGTATTGCTCCTAATAAGTGGGAGAGGGTTAATCTAAGAGAAATATTGCAGCATGAATTTAAATGCCCTGTCAAAATAGTGAATGATGCCGATATGCAGGGGCTCGGAGTAGTACAGGGAGTCGGATTTGAAATGCTTATTACATTAGGTACTGGATTGGGATCTGCACTATTTATGAATGGTTCCTTGCTTCCTCATTTAGAACTTTCTCAGCATCCTATTGGAAATATGATTTATGATCAGTATGTTGGTAAAAGAGCCTTTGAAAATCTTGGCACAGCCGTTTGGAATAAGCGGGTGGAAGAAGTATTGAAAGTGTTAAAGTCTGTATTTAATTATGACCATTTGTTTATTGGCGGGGGTAATGCTTGTTTTATCTCCCTTGCGCTGGATGATACGATTTCCTTGGTATCGAATGAAGATGGAATAAAGGGCGGTGCAAAACTGTGGCAAGGCAGCAGTTCTGTGAATTTACCCCTTCCGTCACTTATGCAAAATTGGCAACGGGAAGTTAGTATAGGGTAGTAAAAATAGGGTCTGCCCTTGTTTTTCTTGAATGGGTTGTTTTCACTTTTCAATATTGCAATGAGCCGAATAGTTGCTCTTTACATAATTAATCTATTTCTATTCTGCCATATTATGGCGATTCTTTTATCTATAAGCGGTTATTCCATGTCACTTGCAGTATCTTTATTGTTATAGCTGTTAGCATAACGTGGAAAGATCTTAATGAAAAAAATTAATACACTTGTAATCGGTCAGGGGATTGCTGGTTCTCTGGTGGCCCATATGCTTCACCGCAAAAAGATCCCTTTTTTGGTGATTGACCCAGGCAGTCAAAACACAGCAAGTCGTATTGCTGCAGGAATGTTTACCCCGTTAAGTGGTAAAAGAAAAACCATCCAACCCTTAGCATTGCAACAAATCCATTTTGCAATAAAAATTTATAAAGAAATAGCGGATTTGATAGGTGCCAATATTATTCAGCTAGCCAATATTTACCAAGTATTTAATTCAGCCGAGGAACAAGCCGAGTTTCTGTTCAAATCTCTCCAGCCTGCCTACTCAGACCATATAGTTCCTGTTTCAGAATCTTTACCTGGTATTGATCAGAAAAATGGGGCTTGTGAGATTACTCATTCTGGTTGGGTGAATTGCGAATTATGGATGGATATTTTTGGAAACTGGTTAAAAAAAAATAACCAATTGTTAACAGCAACATTTTTGTATCAGGATTTACAAATAAGCGACGATAAGATGGAATATAGGGGGCTGGAGTTTGAAAATATTTTTTTTTGTGAAGGATACCGGGCATTCAATAATCCTTTTTTTGATGAAAAAATTATCCCTTGCAAAGGGGAGGTATTGACCATTGATTGTGCTGATTCTTTTACTGACAAGATTGTTAAGAAAAACGGAATTTATTTGGTTCCATCAGCAACGAATAGGTATAAAGCGGGAGCTACCTATCAATGGAATAATGATTCCGAACAACCAGAAAAAGCGAGTAAATTATTGATCGAGGCTCAACTGAAAAATATGCTTATCCATCCTTTCACTTCGATTGATCACCAAGCTGCTATCAGACCAACCACTCAAAATCGGGAAGTGATTGCTCAGCAGCATTTGCAATATAAGGGAATGTTTATGTTCAACGGATTGGGAACCAAGGGGGTTTTGCAGGGCCCTTGGTGGGCCGATTATATTGTAGAACGTTGTTTGCAGTCAGCTATGAAATAATTATCCTTTACATTTGGATGATTCGTGAAAGCCTTCATTCTTTTGAACTCAGTATACTACCTATGTATCAACAGTATCTCTAAACCACTATAAGTAAATATATTTTGGCGAGTTGTTATCAACGATACTTTTTGTGTATATTTTAAATTTTACATTTATTCCTAGGTTTGGGGATTTATATTTTTAAGCAATTGGAGGTTATCTTTGTAATAAGATGTCATTATTTATCACTTCGTTGAATTCGGGCAGTAATGGGAATTGCTATTATATAGGCAATGAAAACGAAGCCATCATGGTGGATGCTGGTTTATCCTGTAGGGAAACCGAAAAGCGGATGGGATTACTAGGGCTTTCGATGAAAAATGTAAAAGCAATCTTTGTCTCTCACGAGCATTCGGATCATATCAGGGGGCTTGCTGGACTTTCTGAAAAATATTCTTTACCAGTTTATATTACTAGTCAAACTTTACAGCATTGTAGTGTGCCAGTAAATAAGGAATTGGTCAATGATTTTAGGGCACATATGCCAATTACTATTGGGGCGCTTTCGGTAACTGCTTTTCCAAAACTTCATGATGCGGTAGATCCCCACAGTTTTATCATTTCGTGCAAGGGAGTAACGGTGGGTGTTTTTACAGATATCGGGGCTCCCTGTGCTCAAGTAAACAAATACTTTAGTCAATGTAATGCTGCCTTACTGGAGGCTAATTATGATGAAGACTTGTTGGATAAAGGGAAATACCCCCTGTTTCTGAAAGAACGTATTAGGGGAGGGAATGGCCATTTATCCAATCGGCAGGCACTAGAAATATTTACTGAACATCGCCCTAGTTTCATGACTCATTTATTCCTTTCGCATCTTTCGAATGATAATAATAATGTGCAGCTGGTTCAGCAATTGTTTGATGCACATTCCGACGGAATTCAGATTATCATTGCATCCAGGTATTCCCATACGGAATTGTTTGCCATTCAACATGCTGCTGCTCTTCAGCAGCCAATAGTAGTCAATCAATCAGCGTCTACCCAGTTACCATTATTTTGATAACCTTTTTGTTGTTGGTAGTTAGCATTAAAGTAGATTTCCTTCTTTTGGGAAAACAATCTTGGGAGAAAAAGTTTTCGCTTCTTCAAAATCCATCATAGCATAAGAAATTATAATAACAGGATCTCCCTCAGTGCCTTTTCTTGCGGCTGGCCCATTGAGGCAACAGACACCGGTACCTCTTCCACCCCTGATTAAGTAGGTTTCAAGCCTTTCTCCATTATTTACATTCACTACATGGATTTTTTCATTTTCCAGCAAGTTTGCTGCATCCATAATGTCTGCATCCAATGTTAGGCTGCCCATGTAATGCAGGTTAGCTTCGGTAATTACTACACGGTGTACCTTTGATTTCAATAACTGTATTTGCATCTAAGAAAGCAGAATTAAAGTGAAAATAGAATAAATATAGGTTAAATGTAACCTATTTATTATGCAAATAAAATGCAGCGAATTCAAATTGGCTGATTTATTTTTTTATAAAGAGAAATTAAAGTTTTCTAATGTCCTTTATGAGGAAATATTTTGACCTTAAATTTTTTTATCCAGTTGTATTTTTTTTATAAGCTTGCGGGGTTAAGCCTGTTATTTTTTTGAATAATTTGTTGAAATTCGATACTGTTTTGTAGCCGCATACATATGCGACTTCAGAAATGCTTCTGTCGCTTTCCATTAGGTATCTGCAGGCATTCGAAATTCTCACTTCGCTTAAGTATTCTACAAAATGTTTTTTTGTTCTTGCTTTAAATAATCTGCAAAAGGATGGTGGTGTAAGGTTGGCAATTTTAGAAATGCTCTGCAGGGTGATATCATCCATGTAATGTTCCTTAACATGTAAAAAAACGCTTGAAAGTCGATCGTTTTTGGAATTGTCTTCAGCTGGTGTATAGGATTCAGCATTGATAAATTCAAGATTCTTGCTGTCAGATAGAATGGATAAAATTTCAAATAGGCCCACAATGATATCAAAATCGGTTCTTTTTAATAGCATTTTTAATTTCTGTGCAATCAGTAGGTTTGTTTTACCGGTAATGCTGATTCCTCTAGTTGCTTGAGAAAAAAGAGTGCCAATTTTTTTAGTCTCATTTAATTCATAAAACAAATGGCCGAAAATATCTTTGTTAAAGTAGATTACGATTGCTTTGGCTTTGAGTTTGGCAATACCTCTGTAGTACATTTCGTCATTAAGCCATACATGTGGAATATTAGATCCAAGAAAAACCATATCGCCTGCTTCAAATGGTTCAACAGAATTGCCAACAATTCTTTTTCCGTTGCTTTCTAGTACATATACCAATTCCAATTCGGGGTGATAATGAAAAGGGGACTGAAAAAAAGACTCCTCCCGTTTATTTACCGAAATATAACTATTTAGGCGCGGGGTAATTTCTGTTTTTTCAATTTTCATTGGTGCATAATTCAGTCGAGGTTAAATATCAAGCAAATTAGGATAATAATGAACTAATTAAGCAGTCTAGTTTCAATTAATTTTCCACTTGCAACAAGCTTCATATTTTTATTTATAATATGAGTGCTTGGTTACACGATATTGTTGGTTCTATATTGTTGGTTAAGAACTTTGTGATACTAACAAAATAAATAAACTTTACTTTGTAATGTTGTAGTCCAAATTATATTTAATAATTAAAAAATAAAAAAAATGGCTTTAACTCCCAATTCAAATGTAAAAATCACTTCGGATGGTGGAATGCCAAATAAATGGGTTTTCCCATTTATTCTGGTAACGAGTTTGTTTTTTCTTTGGGGAATTTCAAATAACCTTACTGGTATTTTGATTCCTCATCTTAGAAAAGCCTTACAACTTACCAATACTCAATCTACCTTTGTCGATACGGCTGTTTATTTGGCATATTTTCTTTCGGCAATTCCAGCAGGACTTATTCTTAATAGATTTGGCTATAAAAAAGGCATCATTGCAGGGTTATTAGTATTCAGTTTGGGTGCCTTTTTATTCATACCCGCCGCCAATACGCGCACATTTGAAGTCTTTTTATTAGGTCTGTTTATCATTGGTTGCGGTCTTACGATTCTCGAAACTGCCGCCAATCCTTACGCCACTAAATTAGGCGACCCCGAAGGTGCAACTACGCGACTGAATTTTGCACAATCTTTCAATGGTTTAGCCGCATTTTTGGCTCCCATGATAGGTACATTGTTTATTCTTTCGGGAAAAGAATATTCAACAACCGAGTTGTCGTTGATGTCCGAAGTGGACAAAATAGCCTATCTAACTTCCGAGGCAGCATCCGTAAAATTGCCTTACATGATTCTGGGAGGCTTTTTATTACTTTTAGCCGTTGTTTTTATGGTGCTAAAATTTCCCGAATTTAAAGATGAAAATAAAAGCAATTCGACAAGTAGCATCGGTCAAGCGCTCAAACAAAAACATTTGGTTTGGGCGGTAATTGCTCAGTTTTTCTACGTGGGTGCCCAAGTATGCGTTACCAGTTTCTTTGTTCGGATGGCAATTTCTGGCGGTGGTGTAGATGAGAAAACGGCTGGATATTATCTTGGTATCTATGGCTTACTTTTCATGTTAGGTAGATTTATCGGAACAATCATCATGCGTTATATTCAACCTGCCAAATTGCTTGCCATTTACGCTTTATTGTGTATCTTATTAAGTTGTGTGGCAATTTATGCCGACGGTAGAAATGTGGTTGTAGCATTAGGAGGCTTAGGTTTTTTCATGTCAATTATGTTTCCAACTATTTTTTCTTTGGGAATAAAGGATTTGAACGAAAATACCAAACCTGCCTCATCGCTCATTGTGATGTCAATCATTGGTGGGGCAATATTTCCCGTAATCATGGGTAAAATTATTGACAATGCAGGAGATGATATTCAAAAAGGTTACATCGTTCCATTGGTTTGTTTTTTCGTAGTTCTGTTTTTTGGATTAAAAGGACATCAAATAAAAAAAGCATAATTTAAAAATTCATGGCAGAAACGACCAATAAAAGGCTGGTGATACAAATGCACCCAAAAGACAATGTGCTTGTAGCATTACAAGATTTAACTAAGGGTGAAAATGAGTTATTTAACGGAGAAAAT
>CANJAW010000175.1:0-6210 GCA_947472215.1 Chitinophagaceae bacterium | reverse complement strand
TTTTAGTCAGCCTATAGCCTGAAAAAGATTTTCTTTTTATAGAGAAAATAACAAATTCCCCAATCGGTTAAAATAATTAAACCGCAGGCAATGATTGATATAACTATTTGCGGCATGTTCACCATATTCAACAAGCCACCTGTTAACAAATTGATATAATGATTTAACCAACCGCCACCTACCGTTTCAAAAAAAAGGTAGATGAAAATTGAATTCATAGAAAGCACCTTAAAAAAGAATACATGCCCGAACTTTTTAATGTCAATAAAATAATAGCAGGCAGCAAATGCCAATAGGCACCAGCCAAGAGAATAAGCGATAAAGGAACTGGTTGCAATCCTTTTGATAATCGGAGTAATTTGAAAAAAATCTACTACATATCCAACCACCAACAATCCAAAACCTGTAAATAATAATCGTTGCATCGTTTTGGCTCTTGATTGTAATAATAACTTGCCCACTAAAGCACCTGCTATCGTATGAACCGCCGTTGGTATACAATTGATGGCTACCCAGCCTCCCCTGCTGGTTTTATTCATTAATAGCAAGTCTATATAGTTTCCAAAATTATGGTGGTTGGTATATAAAAGATTATAATCTGGCACATTTGTAAATCGGTAAAGCATCTCGGTTAATAGCAGCAGTAAAACACAAAAAATTATTTGTGTTGAAAATTTCCACTGAAAAACAAAATAAGCAACTATCAACGTGAAGGAAAGTTGGGTTAATACATTCCATAATTCAAATGATAACCCTGTTTCTTTTACTGCATAGCTCAATACACCCCAGAAAAACAACCATCCTGAACGTTTTAGCATTTTGATGGTGATGGAAGTTGATGTTACCCCTTTCTTTTGTAAACTAGTTACTGAAAAAGCCATTGCGGTACCGGCGATAAACATAAATCCTGGCTGAATCAAATCCCAAAATCTTACTCCATTCCAGGGGTGGTGCTGGAACTGAATAAAGAAATTTTCTAAGGCCCCTCCTTTGGAATTCAGGTAAAGTATTTTAAACAATCCGGTACTTTCCATTACCAATAAAAACATGATAAAGCCTCGTAAAAAATCGAGTGATAAAAGCCGCTTATGGATATCTTCTGAACTTAATTGTGAAGGCATGCTATTGAATTTTATTGAAAAATAAAAAGCTACTGACTGCTAGGGGGTAAGAATAAATTGATTCTTCGATGCATCGTATACAACCGAAATGCATTACCATCATTGACTACAATGCCACTTGATTGGTTATTACCCATGATGGGGTTATTAGGATATTTTTGCCAATGTATTAGATCTTTGGATACCGCTACATTGGTTGACCATTCGTGCCAATCTTTGAAAGCGGAAGCGTGATAATAGCCATAATAAAGCCCTTTGTACTTAATCACCTGGTTCATTGCCACTGCAAATAGATCATACAATTCAGGACCCATTTTCAATACGGGTTCATCTTGCACATTGGTCCAAACGGATAGGTCTTCAGAGGTTGCTAGCCAAATACCGAGATCATCCCTTTCGTAAAATAAATACCATATCCCCTTTTCAATCATTACCGAAGGGGTGCCAAAAGGACCTTTGCGAATGGGTTGTCCATTCGTTTGCCGGATATCCAAAGGGCCCTTCTCCTCCCAATGAATCTTGTCTTTTGAAGTAAGCAGGTGAGCTGAATCACCTATACCCTCTGCAAACATATAATAGGTGTCTTGCGATTTTACCACACACATATCCTCTACCCAACTAGTTTGGTGAACTGGGTTTTGTGGATGCCTGGTAAAGCTGATTCCGTCAGTTGAAGTGGCATATCCGAGATGTCTTATACCATCACTATTACCATATCCTGTATACCAAAGATGGTAAGTGCTACCCTCTTTTAAGATATACCCCCTTTCCCGCATTTGTTTATCCCAATTTTCGCCTCCTGAGCCCGAGAAAATTGGATTGCTTTTGTAGGCAACAAATTCAACCAATTCTTTTGGAAAACTATTTGTTATTGAATCAGGAATTCGTTTGGTATTGATACAATGTATGGTACTGATTGAAATTATTGATAAAACGAGAAACGAAGGAAATTTCATGGTATGATTGGGTTAGAAGGCCTTGTTAATAGGGGTATTTATTACTGAAGAAACCAATTAATAGTCATCGTTTAAACAAAAAACCGGTTTTCGATACATCCATTGTCCATTGGTGAAATCAGGGAAATCAATCGTTTGATTACCCAATTCAATGGATTGTTCGCTTAGTGCAGTGATTGCGCTCCAACTTGCTGCATCATATACATCCATCGGAGTTGGTGTTTTCTTTTTGATGGATTCTATGAAGGCGTGCAATACAAAAAAGTCCATGCCTCCATGTCCGGCATCAACGGATTCTTTCGACCATCTTTTCCAAAGCGGATGATCATATTTTTCAAGCCAATCTTTGGCATCATCCCATTGATGAACCTTAGCTGATTTGTCTTCCAAATATACACTGTTATTAATATCCATCCACAAGCCTTCTGTACCCTGTACCCTAAAACCCAGGGAATAGGGCCTCGGCAAATTAGTGTCATGTTGCAATAAGATGGTTTGGCCGTTAACACAACGGATGGAAGTAGTTACCACATCACCCAGTTTGAAATTTACTTTTGCATTGGGATGGTTTTCGCCGCCCAGTTTCACGATGTAATTGTGTAATCCCCTTGTCTTGGAAGAAAATGAACAAATTGATTGGAACCGATTTCCCCTGTTGATGTTGATGCAATTTGCAATAGGACCAATTCCATGTGTAGGATACAGATCGCCGTTTCGGTGAACGGCGTGTTCAGTTCGCCACCTTGCTTCCGATAAACCTTTTGGCCCAAACTCAACGCCGTGTCCATGTATATGCTGTCCATCATTGAATTTAACGTCTCGTAAATCATGCTGATACCCACCTTGCAAGTGTATGATTTCTCCAAAGATACCCTGTCTAACCATATTCAATACGGCCATGACATCCCTGCGGTAACATACATTTTCAAGCATCATCACCTGTGCCTGGTATTTTTCAGCTGCCCTCACCACTTCCCAATGATCCTCAATGGTGATTCCTATGATTACTTCGGAAGCTACATACTTTATCCCTGCCTCGAGCGATCCAATTATCATAGGTTTGTGCCACTCCCATGGTGTTGCTATGATTATCCCATCGAGCTTTGTATTTTCGATCATTTTTTTCCAGTTCCCCTCATCTCCCAAGAAAGTTTGAGGCATCGCTTTGCCTTTTTTTGCTATCAATTCATTGGCTAAATTAATAGACCGACCATCTACATCACTGATGGCCACAATGTCAACATCTGCTCTTTGCAACAAGTTATTTAAATGACCTCTTCCACGTTGACCTACACCAATAATTCCTAATTTAACGTTTGCTGCAGCTGGTTTAGAAAAAATCGGGATTCCCGGATGTATGGCAAAAGCCGCTGTGGCTATACTTGCATTTTTTACAAATTCATTCCTTTTCATAGTATTGTCTTAAGCTTAACGCTAGTTATAAATGTGATTATAAATTGATTTCAAATATAACCAAATAAATGACCACTAATCAATCTAGTCTAATATAAATGCCCCTTGTTCAGGTGTAATCATTTTGCCAATTTAATTCTTTCATCTAAAAATTGATCAATGCTTTTTTGTAGTTAGTCAACAAGAATACAATAAACAAATCACTGACTTATGCTTAAAATATATTTCATATCGGTAAGTTTGCTTAGTTATGGGATTAGCTGAAAATATCAGTGAATTATAAGAACCTGAAAAATTTCTTAATTAGATGAATATAGCAGCAATTAAATTAGTGGCATCCGATATGGATGGAACTTTACTCAATAGCCAACATGAATTGAACCCTGCATTTTTTGATTTATTTCATCAAATGAAAAAAAAAGGAATTTTATTTGTTGCAGCAAGCGGTAGGCAGTATTTTAATATTATCAATCGGTTTGAAAGTATACAGGATGAAATAGTATTTATTGCCGAAAATGGAAGTTATGTAATGTATAAGAATGAAGAAATTTTGGTACAGGCAATGGAGCGGGAAGAGGCTATGGAACAGATTATAACTGCTAGAAAGATTGACAAATGTTTTGTTATTCTATGTGGAAAAAAATGCGCTTATATTGAAAATGATCACCCTGATTTTATGCGTCATGTAAATATGTATTACGATAAATACCAGGTAGTGGAAGATTTATTAAAAGTACAAGATGATCAGTTTTTGAAAATTGCGATTTGTGATTTTGCAGGATCTGAAAATAATAGTTACCACTATTATAAAAACAAAAAAGATTCACTTCAATTAAAGGTATCCGGAAATATTTGGCTTGATATCTCGCATTGGTTGGCAAATAAAGGAAGAGCAATAAATGTGGTTCAGAAAAAATTTGGAATCAGTATTCAAGAAACCATGGTTTTTGGAGATTACCTCAATGACTTGGAAATGATGCAACAGGCAAGTTTTAGCTATGCGATGGAAAATGCGCATCCAGATATAATAAAAGCTGCACGTTACCTTGCCAAATCAAATGATGACAATGGGGTTTGTATCATTATACAAAAAATGCTTTCTGAAATGAACCGGGCAGATAACTAACATTCCAATAGGATGTAGAAAACAATACAATTTATTAGAACATTGTAGCCGGTTAATTATTTACTCGGTATCTCTAGCCGATTCGCCATGGTATGATGAATCTAATCCCTCCTCTTCCTCTTCTGCTGTAACTCTCACACGAGTGATCTTATTAATCAATACTAACATCAAATAGGTGAAAACAAAAGCATAAATGGAAGTCACTACTACGGCAATCAATTCCTTCATAAAAAAGTCGGTACCACCAAAAAATAGTCCATCGGCACCATTGGGATTAATCGCTTTGGAAGCATATAATCCAAGTAATACAGTACCTAGCAACCCACCTACTCCATGCACACCCCACACATCTAATGCGTCATCCCAACCCATTTTATTTTTTAGTTTAACGGCAGCATAACATACAATGGAAGCTAAAATTCCAGTTACAAATGCCATTTCATAGGTAATGTAACCTGCTGCAGGCGTTACGGTAGCTAAGCCAGCTACAGAGCCAGTTAATAATCCAGCAAAGGTAGGGCGCCTATTACCGGTAGTCCATTCTATGACCAACCATGTTACCGCAGCAACGGAAGCAGAGATATCCGTATTGATAAATGCCAATGATGTGATTCCATTAACCTGTAATTCACTACCGGCATTGAATCCATACCAGCCAAACCAAAGCAATGCAGTACCAATTGCCATTAGTGGTAAATTATTAGGACGAGCATTGATAGACCTACGTTTTCCAACATAAATAACAGATGCAAGTGCAGCAAATCCGGCAGTAGCATGAACAGTAATACCACCTGCAAAATCTAATACTCCCCATTTTGCTAATAACCCATTACCCCAAATCATATGCACAAATGGATAATAAACTAGGATCTGCCAGAATGTAAGAAAAATAAAATATGCTTTGAATGTGATTCTATTGGCAAAAGCCCCAGTTATAAGTGCCGGAGTGATAATCGCAAACATCATTTGATAAGCAATAAATACAATTTCAGGGAAACGTTTATCTGCTGAAAAAAGTGTATCAGGATGTACACCGTGGTAGAATGCTTTATCCAGATTGCCAATGATACCACCCTCTCCTCCACTAAAACATAAGGAATACCCAAAAATGAACCAAAGTACTGATGTCCAACCCATTGATACAAAACTTTGCATCATAACATTCAGAATATTTTTTTTGCAAGCAAGTCCACCGTAAAAAAAAGCGAGTCCCGGTGTCATAAGCATAACCAAACTGGTGGCGAGAAGCATAAAAGCTGTTAATCCTGTATCAAGCATCGTAGAAAATTTAGATGTTGCAAATGTAGGATTAAAGCAATTATTAGTAATATATTAAATAAAATGATATGAATAATTTATTGTAGATATTATCCTACAGCCTAATAAATGACAAAATAAACTAACTATTTTTGTATCAATGTATAAAATATGGGGTAATTGGCTATAAATATTGGTATTTATCAACAATATTGTTTAATGTTTTGTGGAAAAAATTATAGTTTTTTCGTAACAAATATTATAAAATCTGATCTAAATATTAAAATTAACTTGAAGATTATTGACAAGTTGGTAGATTGCCTGAGTAGAATGGTTG
>CANJAW010000174.1:0-6216 GCA_947472215.1 Chitinophagaceae bacterium | reverse complement strand
TAAAAAGTTTGAAATTTATTGTGCTGGATTTTTAAGAACTTCTGCCATTTTTTGATAGCGGACGGCAAAGATAACGTGATATGGCATACTACCCAAGTTTTTTTGAAAAAAAAAGATACCCTATCTGCCTAAAAAAAATGGAAATAACACTGAAACGATTGCCTACACTGACTAACAGAACTTTAGAATTCTATAATTATTTTAGCTGTTCTTTTTATCACATAGGAATAATGAGGAAAACCACTGGCTACCCAGCTAGAAAACGGAGCAAATGGTTCAACAAAACGGCCCAAAAGCTAATAAACCACATTTATAAGACTTAGACCCTGCGAAGGAACAGAGAAATCTGCTCGGGAACAATCCTTACTCTCTACAATAGCGCAAAACGCTGAAACAGCTATTTTCCCTGTACCCACCTTAAGCATGGTGCCAACTAACCCTTTCACCATTCCACGTAAGAATCGGTTGGCCTGTACAGTGTAAACAAGCAAATTGTCTTCAATAGTCCATTCGCTTTTTACTATGCTACACTCAAAATTAGTAACCTGTGTATTTCGTTTTGAAAATGCCGTAAAATCCCGATAAGAAAGAAGGACCATTGCTGCATCGTTCAATAATTGTAGGTCTAGCTGGTATGGATAATAAAACGCTCTGTCAGATTGAAAGGGATCTTTCAATTGATAAATACAATACTTGTACTCCCTACCAGTTGCATCAAAGCGGCAATGGGCATCGCTTTTAACCAGATAAATTTTTTTGATCACAATATCATCGGGCAAAATAGCATTCAAATTATAAACAATTTTTTCAAGCCGATCGGGAGTATATGTGGCTAAATAACTGGAATCAAAATGGAAAAAATTGCTGAATGCATGGACCCCTGCATCTGTTCGCGATGAACCAGTAAGCGAAAAAGTTGCCTTGAAAAATATGGAAAGTGCCTTCTCTATTTCAGCCTGAATAGAATTGGCATTTTGCTGAATTTGAAAACCAGCATAACGAGTACCCTTATACAAAACTTCAATAAAATAGCGTAGCATAATACCTTTCACACTCCGTAACAATTATCTGTCAATAGAGCGCATTTTTTAGTGACGAATCATTAACTGAAAACGATTGATATAATAGGTTTCCATTAACTGGTTTTGTAATATCCCGAAATTGTGTGAATCAAAGACAAATGGATAAGCATTGTCAAAAAATGCAAACCTACCAGCATCTTTTAAAAACAATACGCTCAAATTTTTAATCTGTTCAACCAAATAACACTTTGCTTTCAACGATTTATTAGCAATCTTTAACATATCCTCGTCATTATTAGCTGCTGCCATTTTTTTTCGCAACTTCATAAAGTCCTCTTCCGTGGCAAGGATTTTACAATCGGAATTAATCATTAGAGGCTGGTGTACCACCTTTACCTGCGGATTATCTGGCTCTTTTTTAACAAGTACCTTACTCAACTCCTTGTTCTCAATGGTCTCGTTTTCGGGCACCTGCTTTTTTTCCACTGAAAGGCCATTACTTACAGGTAGCTCAATATCAAGAAAACGGCTACTCCCCATTTTATCTTCCTTTGCCAAAGCTACTAGCTTAGGCTCTTTAACTGGTATTTCAACTGGGCTAAGCTTTTCTTCAACAACTGCCGAGGATGAAAAATTTTCAACAGGAATGAATACTCGAATGGTATCACTATTCCCTTTAGTTTCATCTACAAAAGTCATCGATGTTCCATCCTCACCTTTTTTTATCAAACGAACGGTGGACTTTGAATAACTAATTGCAACCTGCTGTTCGCTCACTGCCACTGCTGAATTGCTGCTTGCAAGCTCAGAGGCTGAGACTATTGCAGGTATTGGCTTGGTGGTGGTTAGTTTGGCAGGTGCCTGCTGAACAATGGCTATACCCGCAGGCTTTTTTTCCTGCTCTTTAACATCCATTTTTTTGGCTTCAACAATATATGTTTCGACTTGTCGAATAGAAGAATCATTCACTACTTCGGAAAGCATATTTGAAAAAGCATCCGTTTTATTAACAACAGACACATTAGTAGAACTGGCTGAAGTATTATCCATTATTACATCCAAGGTTTGTAAATTGAATAACCCCCAACCCTTAGTAACAATATTTTTCAATAGAAAGCCAATATCTGTTTTGTCAATTGTACAAAGCATATTTTGCTCCCCCACCCCAGTTTTTTGAAAACCTATGGTAAGCTTGTAACTACCATCTTTAAGCTTAGGTAGAATCACATATCCCGAAGTAGAAGAACTAAAAAGCTTTTTATCTAGTTTGACATAAAAAGCTTGATGAGTTTCATTCTGAATATAAATAAAATGATTTTGCTGGGCTTTTAGCCCTGGCAATAAAAAAAGAAAAAGAGTAAGAAATGCAACGGATAAATACTTCATGCTTTGATTTGCTTAAAGCACAAAATTACTCATTATAGTGATGGATTTACCATTTATCAAAAAAATGGTTGTGCCTTATCAGAAGACCCCCTACTTTTACAATAAATAAAGTTACTATGAAGCAATTATTACTGCTAACAACCCTTTTTATTGGAATGGGGGTTGCAAGTGCCCAATCCCCAAAAAAAGTAAGTGATAGCTCCTGGGAAAAGATATATCGGGAAAGCCATCCAAAAACCAATGAACTAGTTCATACCAAATTGGAGGTGAAATTTGATTACCTTAAATCCTGGATGTATGGGAAAGCTTCGATTACGCTGCAGCCTCACTTTTATGCAACCGACTCGTTAACCCTAGATGCAAAAGGAATGCAAATTAATGAGGTATCCATTGTAAAAGGGCTTATAAAATCAGCTTTGAAATTTACATATGATGGGCTTCAACTTTTTATAAGATTGGATAGGCTGTATAAAGGAGGCGAAAAATATACCGTTTATATCGACTACACCTCCAAACCCAACGAGCTAAAAGTAGAAGGTAGTGCCGCCATCACCGATGCAAAAGGTTTGTATTTCATTAATCCCACAGGGGAAGATAAAGATAAGCCAGTTCAAATTTGGACGCAGGGTGAAACAGAGGCCAATAGTGTGTGGATGCCCACCATTGATAAGCCCAATCAAAAGTCAACGGAAGAAATTTACATGACTGTTCCGGCAAAATATATAACCCTTAGCAACGGCAAATTAATCAGTCAAAAGAAAAATACGGATGACACCCGCACAGATTACTGGAGAATGGATTTACCCCATGCGCCCTATTTATTTTTTATGGGAGTAGGCGACTTTGCCATTATCAAAGACTCCTACAAAGGAAAAGAAGTGAATTATTATGTAGAGAAAAAAGAAGCACCTTATGCAAAAGGTGTTTTTGGAAATACACCTGAGATGATCCAGTTTTACTCAACCAAACTTGGTGTTGAATATCCCTGGGCCAAATATTCGCAAATGGTAGGTAGGGATTATGTTAGTGGTGCTATGGAGAATACATCTGCCACCCTTCACCAGGAAAGTGCTTATCAAAATTCAAGACAATTGACTGATGGCAATGCTTGGGAAGAAACCATTGCGCATGAATTGTTTCACCAATGGTTTGGCGATTTGGTCACTGCTGAAAGTTGGAGTAACCTTACATTAAATGAAAGCTTTGCCAATTATAGCGAATACTTATGGGATGAGTTCAAATATGGGAAAGATGCCGCTGACGAACATAACTTAGAAGATATGGTGGGTTATTTACGAAGCGGCAGTCAAAATAAGGACCTAGTCCGCTTTAAGTATGCAGACAAGGAAGATATGTTTGATGCAGTAAGTTATAATAAAGGAGGAAGGATATTACACATGCTTCGCAATTTTGTGGGTGATGATGCTTTTTTTAAATCCCTCAATAATTATTTGACTACCAATAAATTTAAAGCGGGAGAAGCAACACAGCTAAGATTAGCTTTTGAAGAAATAACCGGGAAAGATATGAACTGGTTTTGGAACCAATGGTATTATGGTAGTGGGCACCCTAAAGTTGAAATCAATTATCAATACAATGCAGCAAATGCAACGGTAACGGTTAATATCAAACAAACACAACTAGGAGAAAAAGTATTTAAACTACCCATTGCAATTGACGTATATACAGGTGGCACCAAAACCCGCTACCAGGTATGGATGAATAACAGGTCGGACAGTTTCGCCTTTAACAGCAATACAACTCCTGATTTGGTGAATGTAGATGCAGATAAAACATTGCTATGGGATAAAACAGACAACAAAACATCCGATCAGTTCATTTTTCAATACAAGCATGCTCCCAAGTATTTAGATAGGAAAGAGGCGCTAGATTTTTTTATCAAAAAAAATATGCAGGAGGTAAAACTTGGACTCAACGATGCCTATGCAGGTTTACGGAAATTAAGTATTGATGAGTTGGCTAAATCGAAATTTGCGAAAGATAAAAAAATTCTCAGCGAAATCGAGTTGATCGCCAGCACCGAAAAGCATAAAAAAACAAAAGCCTCGGCGCTACTTTTTTTGGCGAGTACCAAGGATTTACAATACCAACCACTTTATAATAAATTGATAGCAGATTCTTCCTACAGCGTTGCAGGTGCTGCATTGGAAGGGTTAAGTTCACTGGCCCCCACTCAATCCTATGAACTCGCGAAAAAATACAGTTCAGATGCAAAAGGTGCTTTGGGGGAAGTGGTTAGTGCAATTTTAATAGCAAATGGAACCGAAGATGACTTTACTTTTATTGCTGAGCGGTACAATGATGCCCCTGCCAGCCAAGATAAATTACAAATGACCATTGCATTTTGTGATTACCTTGTAAAAGTAACCGATGTAAAAAAAGTAAAACAGGGGATTGATTATATCATAGAATTCAGGAGTTTTATTCCTGAGCAGTATAGAAGCTTTACAGATGCCAATTTTAAGAAAGGACTTGATAAAATTTCGAAAGCCAAACCTGGCGTAGTAGCTGAGTATATTTCACAGGTATTTAAATAATTTTTTCTACAAAAAATAATGACTCCATCAAAATCCCGGCCTTTTAGCCGGGATTTTTTATACTTTTTTTTTTATTTTTACCAACTTCCGCTGCTGCCACCCCCGCCAAAACTTCCGCCGCCAAAACCGCCAAAACCTCCTGAGCTACTGCCACCTCCATAGTCACCACCACCTCTTCCCCCACCCCCGAGCAAACTGCCTAGTAGAAATGCCCCTCCGCTACTCATAAAGGATCCGCCGCCACCACGGCCACCTGAACTAACTGCTAAAAAAACAATTATGATAAGTACAAAGAAAATTAATTTAGCAATTCCTCCAGGACGTCCCCTTTTAGCATAATTCGGATCTGCTTTAAACTCCCCTTTAGTAGCCTGCACAATTGCGTCTGTACCTTCCTCTATACCACGATAAAAATCTTTGCCACGAAAGTTAGGGACGATAATATTTTTAATTATTTGCTGACAGGTAATATCAGGAAGTGATTTCTCCAGCCCATATCCAGGTGAGATATTTAATTTCCTGTCTTCGACTGAAATCAATAACACCACCCCATTATTATTCTTTTTTCCTCCTACACCCCAAGTCCTTCCAATGGCAATGGCAGCATCCGCTGGATCCATCCCATCCAAATACGGCACAATTACCACCGTTATTTCATTGGAAGTGCTATCACTAAATAAGGTTAGTTTTCTTTCGAGTGCCTGCTGCTGATCGGCGGTTAAAATATTGGCGAAATCATTTACCAACTTTTGGGGATTAGGAGCTGTTTTAATTACCTGCTCCATCGAAAACCCTTGCCCCTGTTGGGCAAAAGAACCTATGGCGGTAAAGAATAACAGTAATGTGTAAGTGATTTTTTTCATACCCATTCTCCCAAGAGAAATAATTGTTATTGAATATTTAAATATGTATTAAAATATTGCACTTAAATGAAAACTGCCTGCTGTGCTATTTGCCAAATACAATATCGTCGGACAACTCATTTTTATCGGTGGAGGAATCATAAGGGAAGGTTTCCTTTAATGTTTGACCAACTTGAAGAACACATTGCACTATTCCACTAGCAATGTGCTGATCAGCAAACTGGCCAATCATATTTTGAACGGCATTTTTCCAATAGTCAGATCCCACCTTTTTGTGAATTCCCCCATCTCCAAACAAAGCCAGTTCGCGATCCTTCATCGCAATGTACAAAAGCACTCCATTGCGATTATCGGTATGTTCCATTTGCAATTGAAAAAAGATTTCTC
>CANJAW010000173.1:0-6229 GCA_947472215.1 Chitinophagaceae bacterium | reverse complement strand
TAGTGGTGCTTTTTTGTGCTACCTGTAGACTTAATAATCCAGTGCCTGCTCCAATATCTAGCAAGTTGGAGATGTTGTTATGCTCCCGGTATATTTTTTCTGCCACTACCGCTCCAAATAGGCAGGCATCGGTACAAACCTTCATGGCAGATTTGTCCTGATCGATAGTAAATTGCTTGAATTGAAAATAGGAGTTTGACAAATGAATTGATTAACTGATAATGGATAACTGATAATTAATTAACTGATAACGGATAATTGATAACTGTTAGTTTTTAAATATGTTTCTGATTTCTTATTGCACTGAAATAACAACTTACAACTGAAAAAAAGTCCATTTTTTACGCCCAAACTGCTCTGGGCGAAGGGCTGATGCTCAAATCTGAAAAATCATTTTCCAAATATTTAAAATGGGCGGTAATAGCAATCATCGCTGCATTGTCGGTGCAGTATTCAAAAGCAGGGATATAAGTTTGCCAACCCATTTTTTCGCCGGTTTCTTTTAGCGCTTTGCGTAATCCACTATTGGCACTAACGCCACCGGCTATGCAAATTTGATGAATACCATATTGTTTAGCCGCTTTCTTTAACTTATTAATTAGGATAGAAACAATTCTGTGTTGAACGGATGCACAGATATCAGCCAGATTTTCTTCGATGAATTGTTTCCTATTTTCTTCAGATACTGTAAATTCTTCCTTGAAAACATTGCTAGTCCCGGCGTTCTTTAAAAAATACAAGATGGAAGTCTTTAATCCGCTGAAGCTGAAATTTAATTCGGGTATTTTTGGTTCGGGAAACTGAAAGCGATTTGGATTTCCTTCTCTCGCATATTTGTCAACCAACGGACCGCCAGGGTAGGGTAATCCCAAAAGTTTGGCAGTTTTGTCAAATGCTTCGCCCGCCGCATCATCAATGGTTTCACCAATTACTTTCATTTGAGCAGCAGATTTGCATAATACTATTTGGGTATGACCACCACTAACCGTGAGGCATAAAAAAGGGAAAGAAGGTTTGTCTTCCGCAATTAAATTAGCCAGTACATGTGCTTGCATATGATGAACGGCAATCAACGGCTTATCTAATGAAAGGGCCAGCGATTTGGCAAACTGGGTACCTACCAGTAATGATCCTATCAAGCCAGGTGCCTGGGTAAAGGCAATGGCATCTATGGATGATAGGTCACAATCAGCAATTCGTAAGGCCTCGGCAACTACGGGTACGATATGTTGTAAATGAGCTCTGCTAGCTAGTTCGGGTACTACTCCGCCATATTTCTCGTGCACCGCCTGGTTGGCAGTAATGTTGGAAAGTATTTCCCCATTTTTGCAAATGGCCGCAGAAGTATCATCACAGGAGGATTCAATCGCTAAAATGGTCACATCGCCTGAATGAACAGCCTTCCGGTAAATTTCTTTATGACCTTTGTTGGATTGACTCTCCATGGTGCAAAAATAGTGGAATGGATTTTTTTTAAACAATAATCTTGCTGTTCGATATAATAAATTTTTGCAATATTTTTTCTGGTAGATTACCTCTATTCGATTTAATAGGGTACTATTTACTTCTGATGGCAACTACTGGATCCATTTTGGCTGCCCTCGATGCTGGGAATATTCCTGCTAAAATACCAACCACAAGGCAAATGATGACCGTGCTTATTAACAAAGGAAGGGAAACATATACAGGAAAGTCAAGTGGTCCGGAAAGTATCAAGGTGAGTATATAAACCATTGTTAAACCGATTGCTCCTCCCATCAAACAGAGTATGGTGGCTTCTAGTAAAAATTCAAATAAAATACTGCCTTTTTTGGCGCCAATTGCTTTTTTTAGTCCAATCACACTCGTTCTTTCTTTCACCGTTACAAACATAATATTGGCAATTCCAAACATCCCTACGATTAAGCTAATAATCCCTATCAGACCACCCACAATATTAACGGTTCCAAATAAGCCAGTGATTGCCTTGCTAAATGCTTCCACACTGTTGAGTGAAAAATTATCTTCCTGGGTAGGGCTCAGTCTGCGGATCTGGCGCATAATTCCTTTCAACTCATCCATCAGTGCGGTAGGGGTTACATTGTCTTTTCCCTTTGCAATGAGAACTGGGTTGGCATATTCTTCTTTTACAATTTGTTTGCAAAACTTGTAAGGTAGCATGATACAGTTATCATAGTCCCAACCGATAAAATTTTTTCCCTCTTTTTTTAAGATGCCAATGATATTTACTTTTTTCCCTTTGATCTCGAAATAATTCCCTAGCGCCCTATCAGCAGATCCAAATAATTTTTCAGCATTGTCATATCCCATTAATCCAACGGGGGACCCACTATTAAATTCAGCCGAAGAAATGTATCGGCCTTGGTAAAAGGAAATGGGTTGTATGTTCATTTGAGCTTCTACAATTCCGTAAACGGAGGCATTTTGAATGATATCGTCATTGTGCGAGAGATTACCTCCTGACCGAATCAGAAAACTAATATCATCCATCAGTTCGGAGCGCTCTTTGATTAGATTCATTTCCTCGTATTTCATAACTGGTCGAGCCCTGAATTTCCAGAATGGCTTGTCAGGGCCTCCGCTGTATTCCCATTTATCGATGTAAATGGTATTGCTGCCCAAACTGTTCACTTCATTTTGGATATTGCGTTCTAAGCTGTTCACAGTTGCCAATACACCGATGATACAAAAGATACCAAACGCTACTCCCGTAAGACTGAGGGCGGTACGCAATTTATTTACCCTCAATTCCTGAAGGGTAAGTCGTACTGAATTCTGAAGTATGTTGAGCGATTTACGCATTTTTCAAAATTACAGTTTGAAAATTAATTGCGGGATAAAATTATATAAGTGGTTGAATGCGGTGGTGAGCTACCTTATTATTTTGGGTAAAAAGTAATAGGTAGTATTCCAAAGGAGGGAGGGTTCCTATCAAATATTAATTATCCCCACCAATTCATCGCTTCTTCATAGAATGATTAACTTTACTTTCTCAGTAATAAGGCCCCGAAAAAAGAAAAAATCTTTTTCAGCGGTATAGATGATTCCATTTAAACCTTTCAACCAAGCAGTAATATGATGGAAGTATACATTATAGCAGCGGGCAGAACACCTATTGGAAGTTTTGGCGGCACTTTAAAAAATTTTACAGCTACACAGTTGGGGGCCATTGCTATTAAGGGTTTGCTGGAAAATGTAGGTATGGCCCCAGAACTGGTAACGGATGTAATGATGGGATCGGTTATGCAAGCCAATCTTGGGCAGGCACCTGCGCGTCAGGCTGCCAAGTTTGCCGGCTTATCCGACCAGGTGAATTGCACCACCATTAATAAAGTTTGTGCCAGCGGAATGAAATCCATCTCATTGGCAGCGCAAAGTATCCAGCTAGGCGATGCGAATATTGTAATAGCCGGTGGTATGGAGAGCATGAGCAATGTACCCTTTTATTCAGATTCCATGCGCTGGGGTAACAAGTACGGCAATACGCAAATGATAGATGGACTAGTAAAAGATGGCCTAACGGATATATATGATGGCAAAGCAATGGGCCATGCAGCTGAACTTTGTGCAAGCACATGTGGTATCACGCGACAGCAGCAAGACGCCTACGCTATAGAAAGCTACCAGCGTTCACAAGCGGCTGTAAATGGAGGTAGATTTGATAATGAAATTATTCCTGTTGAAGTATTCCAGCGAAATGGGACGACAATACTATTTGGCAAAGATGAGGAGCCCTTCAATGTTACTTTTGATAAGATTCCAAATCTTAAAGGAGCTTTTAGTAAAGACGGAACAGTAACTGCTGCCAACGCTTCCACTATGAATGATGGTGCAGCGGCTGTATTGCTAATGAGTAAGGAAAAAGCGGATGAGTTGGGGCTAAAACCCCTTGCCCGAATAGTGGGTTATGCCGACGCGGCGCAAGCGCCTGAATGGTTTACAACCTCTCCATCTTTGGCGGTACCCAAAGCGGTTCAAAAAGCAGGATTGCTAATGGAAGATATAAACTATTGGGAGCTCAATGAAGCTTTTGCCGTAGTAGGTATTGAAAATAGTAGGCGGATGAAGCTAGATCCCTCAAGGGTAAATGTAAATGGAGGAGCGGTAGCACTGGGGCATCCATTGGGTTGTAGTGGGGCAAGAATTATCGTAACGCTCATTAACGTGTTGAAGCAAAACAACGCTCGTTATGGGGCTGCAGGAATTTGCAATGGAGGCGGAGGTGCCTCAGCGATGGTGATAGAAAATCTTTGATAAACTATAAAACCGAGATGACATCTCTTAAAAAAAAGATGTCATCTCGGTTTTGGGAGATGTCATCTCCCTATAATTTTACTCCCAGTGTAATACCATAGGTTTTTGGATCACCTAGCCTTACTGCACCAAAATCATATCCGTAACTGACATAATTGTTATTGGCAAGATTACGCCCCCAGAATTTTAATGACCATCCTGGAACACTGATACCAATACTTGAATGTAACAAGTTGTAGGAAGGTTGCGAAACGGTATTGGCCAAATCAAAAAATTGCTGTCCTATATACTTCCACTCACCCCTGAAAGTTATTTTTATTTGATGCTTCTGCGAAAGGGTAGCTCCGTATTGGGCGGCCAAAAGGGAGGTTACGTCCGGAGAGAAAAGTTGTTTTTTTCCGGTGAGGTCGGCAACCGCTCCGTATTGCGCCAGTTTGAGATTGTTAAAGCTGGCATCTGTATATCCAAAATTGTAATCCAACTGAATACCATTCAACAACGCATGGGATTCTAGTTCTATTCCTTTGCTAGTCAACTTACCCGTGTTTTTTGTAATTGTAACGGCATCCGGTAAAACTAGGGTAGGCACTTGCGCATCATTTACAGCAGAATAAAATGCAGTAATGTTCAAAACTAAGCGATTATTAAAAAAATTGTTTTTTATTCCTATTTCATAATTATGACTGTATTCGGGCTGGTAAGCAAATAAAGCCGGCTGTGAGGGGTCCGATGATAGCGGTGTTAAACCACCCGCACGAAAACCCTTGCTATAATTCACAAATAATAAATGGTTGTTGCATACGGCATAACTAACCGAAAGTTTGGGTGAAACTGAGTGAAAGGCCGCACTGGCAGAAGTATCAGGCTGGAAATCAAATATTGGGTTTGGGTTTGGATCCATTTGGTACTGCCCAAGAATAGATTGTTCCTTTTTTTCCCGGTCGTAGCGGATGCCTGTCGTCAAATTTAATTTGCTTGTTAGGGCATAACTGCCTTGTGCATATACTGCCATCCCAACGCTGGTAGCTTTGGCACTGTTAATGAGTGAAAAGTTTTTGTCTGGAGATCCTACCATCGCTGCATCTTTACCAAAGTGGATGGCTTGCTTGGTAGGATTGTCTTGGTGAAAAAAGTAGGCGCCTGTTGTCCACTTGAAAGCGGATGTTGAAGCCGCTGGAGAAGAAAATTTAAATTCCTGCGTTATTACTTTTACCTTATTCCAGTCCTTTCCATAATTGTTGATTAGGGTAATACCATCAATCGGAGAAAAATCTGCATCCATCGGATTATCGTAAAAACGGTAATTGGATTGATAGGCAGTTTGTGAGCTGAAGCTAACTTTTTTCCCAAAGTGATTAGCAGATAAAGAGGCGTTAAAAATATTATCAGTCATATTAGATACTGCATCCTGACTGAGTTGAAAAGGATTCTTTAGTGCATCTTCGATGCCTGATACCAGCGGAAAGGCACCCTTGTTGCGGTTATTATTATGTTTTACATTTAGAGTGATGCTCCACTTATTTGTGGGCAGGTACTTCAAATAGTAATTTCCAGTAAAACTATTTTGCTTGTCAAAGGGAGTTTGATTGAATTGGTTGGTATAGAATCCATTGGATTGATCATACAATGCGGCCATTCCAATATATAGCTTCTCTTTTATTAGTGGTGCACGGAATCCGGCAGAATATCTTTGCAAGCCTGTATTGCCACTGGTGATTTCAGCAAAGCCACTGGCCTTATTGCCCGGCTGCCGGGTGATAATATTGATAACTCCAGCCGTTGCATTTCTACCATAAAGTGTACCCTGTGCCCCTCTTAGTATTTCGATGCGCTCTACATCAAATAATTGGGCAATATAAGTATCTAGACTAAACTGGTTTACACCATCAATATAGGTGGCAACTGCCGGATCGTAAGAAGTGGTGGCAATACCCCTTAAGGAGGAAACATTTCTTCTATCCCCGGGATCGGCACT
>CANJAW010000172.1:0-6264 GCA_947472215.1 Chitinophagaceae bacterium | reverse complement strand
TATGCTAATTTTGACTACCTATTAATAGTTCCAAAAAAAATTAATGGAACTGTTTTCCTTTTGGAGCATTTTTTATTTTCTCCAATAATGCTGTCAGCTCTTTCACTTTTTCAGGATTTTGATTGTACACATTATTGTCTTCGTGGATATCAGTGTCTAGGTTGTACAATTGCCCAATAGGTTCGCCAGGCTGGGCCTTGACAAAAACTGGCGCAGTAAAACCTCCAGAGCCAAGTTGGGTAATTAATTTCCAAGAGCCTTTACGAATAGCATAAAAACCTTTTGAAGAAGAATGAACGACTGCTGGCTGGCCTTTTACATTGCTGGCTTTTCCAGTAAGTATCGGCAAAATTGAATAACTATCTTCTGTAATAAATTTGCCAGAATGATTGCCTACTAATTCTGAACAGGTAGCCACCAAATTAGCCAATGTAGTGGTTGCATTACTAACGCTGCCGGCTACAACTTTTCCAGGATAGCGAACAATAAAGGGCACCCTGTGGCCACCTTCAAATGCATCCCCTTTCATACCCCTGAACTGACCTGCTGCATGGTGGTTGAACTGTGCAACAAAATTTTCGCGCCAGTAAGGTCCATTATCACTTGAGAAAATCACCAGGGTGTTTTTAGAAAATCCCATACTATCCAATGTATGTAAAACTTGTCCAACTGCATCATCTACCATCTGAACATAATCTCCATATTCTCCAGCTTTTGATTTGCCTGCATATCCGGGTGTAGGTAACCATGGAGTATGGGGGGCTGGCATAGGGAAATAAAGAAAAAATGGATTTTTTGATCCCGCTTGTTGTTTGATAAATCCGTTGGCCTTATTGGTAAAAGTAGGAAGCACATTGTAAAAATCAAAAGAGGGTGACATTAATCCTTCTCTCCAAAAAGGCCCCGTATAACCTGACTCTAATTTATTCCCTTTTGTATAGCCGGTAGGTAATTCCGTTAATACATCATTTTCTAAATAACAATACGGTGCCATATCAAGTGATGCAGGCAGAATAAAAGAATAATCAAAACCTGCGGTATTAGGACCGCGGGCTACTGGTTTAGTGAAATCAATCTGTTCGGGAATCATATCATTTGAAATTCCATATAGATTGTCTTTGTTATATTCCGGCTTAATAGAATCTTTAAAAGCCGCTTTAGGAACCCAATCCAATCCGAGATGCCATTTACCTACTACACCAGTATGATAAGCACTTGTTTTTAACAAGGTAGCCACTGTTGGTAAATTATCTTCGATTAAGGTTCTGCTATATCCATGCAATACGCCAACGGGAAGTCTGCTGCGCCAAGGATATCTGCCCGTTAGCAATGAATAACGCGAAGGAGTACATACAGCCGAAGTAGTGTGTGCATCCGTGAAGCGCATCCCTTGGCTAGCTAACCCATCAATATGGGGGGTATTAATTTTCCCCTGAGGATTATTAATAGATACATCTCCATATCCTAAATCATCTGCTAAAATATAAACAATATTGGGTAAACTAGTAACTTGCTGTGCCCGCAAAATGGATGTTGAGAAAAGCAAAAAACTGCAAACCATCCAGCTGCTAAGTCGAAAGGAAGTAAAGCTTAGTATGTTAATAAAAGTTGAAGTTCTAGTAATCATTATTGAAATATTTTAAGTTGATCATTACAATTTGAGCAATCGAATTATTGTTTATTATATTGGGGGTTGTACTTTCCTTTTTGCTTAAAACCATCAAAAGAGCGCATTTTACCAAACCGTGGGTAGCTGTCGAATATATCCCCCGTACCTAGTATTCTTGGATCACCCTGAATGGTAAGTTGATGTTCCAATTCATTTTTTAATTTTTCACGAACAGGCTGAAGATTTGCGTCGGCAGAAAGGTTATGTAAACAAAAAGGATCTATTTGAATATTGTACAATTCCTCTTGGGTTCTTTTTTCAAAACTCAACTGAAATAGTTCAGGAAAAATAGTTTTATTTTTAATCATAAAGGATTTGGTAGGTGAATCATCAATATCCTCATAGCCCCCAAGAATTGGTTTCATGTCTGCTTTTCCCACAACAGCTATTGTCTCCTTAGGTGCAGGATCACCAAGCGGCCAACGATCCGGCTTGAAATTTTCAATATACAAATAATGATTGGTTCTGATGGCCCTAGCAGGATACCCCAGATTATCGGGGCGAGAATGGGAATGTCTTTCTCTGCCAGTTAATATAAATTCTCGTGATGGATCAATATTTCCAGATTTGCCACTGGTAAGAATTGGTACCAATGTTTTACCGGTGATTCCATCAAAATGAGTAACACCTGCAATATCCAAAAAGGTGGGTGCAAGGTCAACCAAACTCACCATATCCTCCACAGTCCTTTTGTTCCCTTTGATGGTGGGTCCACTAATGGCCAGTGGAACATGAATGCCATATTCCTGCAAATTTGCTTTTGCGTAAGGAAAGGGCATTCCATTATCAGCGGTAACTACAATAATGGTATTATCCAGTTCACCAGCAGCTTCTAATACCTGTAACATTTTACCCAACTGTTTGTCAAACCATTCAATTTCGAGTGCGTAATCCAATAGGTCATTTTTAACCAATTCGGCATTGGGTAAAAATGGCGGAATGGAAAGTTCACTCGCAGAAAGCCCGGCTGCAATACCAGAGCCTTGCTCATAATCTCGATGTGGCTCGTGGGCGCCATACCAAAAAAAGAAAGGTTGGTCAGCAAGTTTTGCAGAAAGGAAATCTTTGAAATTAGCTACATAATCAATTTTACTGATTCCTTTGGTTGGAACTACAGAGAAAAGTTTTTCATTGTATTCGGGTCCAACTGGATTTCTGCTCCAACCAGCATCTTCAAAATTTCCAGGATCCCAAGCTTTGCCCGTATAGCCAATAAAATAGCCCGCAGTTTCAAGCGCGTTGGTAAATACAGGGAATTTTTTGGGAAAATAACTAGCATGGGTACCCGCTTCCTCTAATTGCCAAATTTGCCTTCCAGTAAGGATGGCGGCTCGGGATGGGCTACACTGGGGTGCCGCTACAAAAGCATTTTTAAAAAGAATTCCCTGGGCAGCTACTCTATCAAAAACAGGTGTATGAAAAGCCTTTTGCCCATAAGCAGAAGCATAGGGAAAGGACTGGTCATCGGCGATGGCAAATAATATATTAGGAGGTCGTTTGTGTTTTTGTTGGGGCTGGGCAATCAGGGAATGTGGGCATGCTACAACGAATGCCATCGCTAATAAAAACAACTGTACATCTATTTTTTTCATAACCTACTATTTATATATTCATTGAATTTACCTTAGAAATATATCTAAAGTATCCAGCAAAATAACAACTACGCCTGTGGACTAAACTTTTTTGTAAATAAGGTTGCTCCATCAACACTGTAATGGGTGAAAATTATTTCCGAATGATTACTGGTTGGTTGAACTGAAACCCCTAAAAATCCACCCACTATATTCAGGTAATGATGTTCCGGCAATATTTTATTCTTTGGCCATCCTCCTGCATGTTCATTGCTGGAAGGACCACAACTAAATTCCATGAGTCCGGTAGTTCTATCCTGGGAAACATACTGCCAGTGACGATCACCACAAATCAAAAACACATTTTTATGAGTAGCTAAAAACTTTCGAATGGCAGCACCTTCAAAAGCAAATCCCGAATTGGCATGGTTATCTTTTTTGGTAGGCCGATCGGGACCAACAATTGGAGTAGGACTGATTAAAATTTTATAGGTGGCGTCAGATGCAGCAAAGGTGCTGGTAAACCATTCCATTTGCTCTTTTCCCCAGATAGTTTTATCCGGACCATCTTTCATTATATTGCTTGATCTGTATTCTCTTCCTTCTACCAACCATATTTGAACATCTTTACCCCAGCGAAAAGTACGGTACGGTTTTTTGCTCATGGGTACCTGTTGCTTAAAAACTTGCACGCCTTGTTCAAAAGTAAATTCCCCCATGAATCGAGTGGTTGCCCCTGGGTAACAATCATTCATCCAAGTATCATGGTCGTCTTTCATAAAATAGGTTGGTACCTGTTTGTAAAAATCAACACTGTTTGCCAATCCAAACATGCGCTGCCAATGCCAATGAGCCAGAGAAAGGTCCTTTGCTTTTCGATCGTAGTAAACCACATCACCCGTGTGCACCATAAAATCTGGTTTCATCGCTTGCATGTGTTTATAAATTTTAAAACCTCCACCTGAAGGATCATCCTGGTCACTGTATTCATGACAAGTGGTGACCATAAACTGAACAGCCTTGCTTTCGTTTGCAGGATGAGCAGTTGCAAATCTACCTTCCATTGCTGCAGTAATATTTTTGCTGGAGGATGATTTCGCCTCCACCTTTATTTCATATTCAGTAGATGGTAATAGATTTTCTAATTTAATAGTGGCAGAAAAATCAGTTCCCTTATCCACCGTTATCCAATCTGATTGCTTCCAAGCAGCTGAGGATTGGCTTCTATACAATACCCTTACTAATCCATCCATCCCAGGAACGGCTCCTTCACTATTTGAAACAGTATATCCTTCGGGATAATTCATTTTAGTTTTCCGATTGGGCCTATCTTCTTTATATTTATCAACAAAATAATTATCTGGATGCCACTCTCCTGTAGATTCATCAAGATAGAGCGCAGATGGTTCCAAAGCAGGTTTACCTACCCTTTGCGAATGACTGGTTAATCTGGCCCATACAATTGCTGCTGATTGATTGACTTCGCCTACCTTGATACCAGTCGTTAAAAAAGGACCTTGGGTGTTATCAAGTGCTTGTAAAGTTTTGACAACAGGCAAAAGACCGCCGATTCCTAAAGAAGTATTGAGAATGAATTTCCTTCGTTTCATGGAATGCTTTTTAAAAATTTGAATAGATTGAATCATTCACTATTACAAAGTACCCAGATAAACAGTACCACCCAAAAGATTAATTATGCCAAACTTGGCAATTTTTTTAAAGGGCTTGATTTTCTAACAATAAGATTTGGCTGTATAATTTCACCGATAGGCTCTTGGCTAGGCTTTGGTCCATTCTTAATAATCTTCAATAAAAGGTTGATGGATTGAGTAGCTATTTCTTCAATTGGCTGCGAAACAACTGATATGGAAGGTGAAAGCAGTCTGAATAATTCATTGTCATCGAAACATACCACAGCCATATCCTTAGGAATGGAAAGATTACTTTGCTGAAGTGCTTCTATACCTAACACACCTAAATAGTTGGTGGCAAAAAACAGCGCATCTAGTTGGGGGTTTTTACTGATATGTCCTTTGATTGCAGCAATAATATTTTCGCGATTTTCTCCAAAATTTACTTCTAAAATCGCTTTCTCAGCAATTTCAACATTCGCTTGGGCAAGGGCGTCTAAAAACCCATTCTTTCTGTCTACCATCTGCGACATTTCGCTAATAATAGATATAAATCCAATATTATCATACCCATTGGTAAGTAAATGATTTGTCAGTTCATTGGCACCACTAAAATTATCGAGTATTACATAATTGGTTTCTATACCAGGTACCAGCCGATCGAGTAATACAAATGGAATATTTTCTTTGGCAAGATTCTCTAACTCTTCTTCTAACCCTTGGGTAGCAGTAATAATAAAACCGTCTACCGAACAATTTTTCATTTTATTGATTAGTTCCTTGGCAGTATTTACATTGTTTTCAGTACTGCTGTAAAACACATTGTAACCATTGCGATTGGCAGCTATCTCAATTACCTTGGCTACATTTCCAAAAAAATAGTTACCGATATCTTCTACAATCAAACCAATGGTTTTAGACTTTCCAGTTCTTAATATCCTAGCTGCATTATTGGGTTTAAATCCATTTTTGCTAATGAGGTCATTTACTTTTTTAACTGTGGCTACGCTAATACTTTTTTCTTTGCTCTTTCCATTGATAACAAATGAAACAGTAGTAATGGATATATTCAGTTCCCTGGCAATATCCTTCATCGAAATTTTTTTCATATAGTCAATCGTTTATTCAAATCGTCCCAAAATAAAGGGCATTGGGCAATCTACATTCTATTTCAAGTCACTATTTTTCAATGGTAATGGATGGAGGTTCCTGGCTACTTTCAGCTCCCCAAGAGAGGTTAGCAGTTGGTCCCATTTGCAAAATCAGTTGCCCTCCTTTTACCAAAGCATCATGATACATCCAAGGCTGGTTAAATAACTTTCCATTTAACTGAGCTGATTGGATGTAAACATTATTAGATGAATTATTTTTTGTTTCAATCACAAATTGTTTA
>CANJAW010000171.1:0-6271 GCA_947472215.1 Chitinophagaceae bacterium | reverse complement strand
TAATAAAAGAAATATTTTAATTAAAAAAATTTTCTATTTTATTTCTTTCCCCATATTAACAGCCCTAGTAGTAGTATATTAATTTAAATAAAAGAAATATTAATACATATTATGATAGATATTAACACCGCAAAATCAAATTTATCTGTTCAGGGTTTTTTAAATATTGATATTAATGTTGAAGTGGATTTATTCAAAGAAATTGAAAAAATTAAAAGAAAAAAAAACGCGATTATTTTAGCCCATTACTACCAAGAGCCTGATATTCAAGACGTCGCTGATTTTATAGGAGATAGTCTAGGTTTGGCGCAAATGGCTGAAAAAACAGCTGCAGATATAATTGTATTCGCGGGTGTTCATTTTATGGCCGAAACAGCTAAAATATTAAATCCTTCAAAAAAAGTTTTACTTCCAGACCTTAATGCTGGTTGTTCCTTAAGTGATAGCGCACCTCCTGCCTTATTTAAATTATTTAAAGATAAATATCCTGATCATTTGGTTATTACTTATATTAATTGTTCAGCTGGTATTAAAGCATTAAGTGATATTATTTGTACAAGTAGTAATGCAGAAACAATTATTAATAGTTTACCCAAAGATCAGAAAATAATTTTTGCTCCTGATAAAAATTTAGGTGCTTTTTTAAATAAGAAAACAGGCAGAAATATGGTTTTATGGAATGGCGCTTGTATGGTTCATGAAATCTTCAGTCTTGAAAAAATAATTAAACTTACTATACGTCATCCAAATGCTAAATTAATAGCTCACCCTGAGTGTGAGGAATCTATTTTAGCTATAGCTGATTATATAGGCAGCACTACGGGTTTATTAAAGTATACCCAACAAAGTTCCTGTAATGAGTTTATAATTGCCACAGAGACGGGTATATTACACCAGATGCAAAAAGATAATCCAAAAAAAGTTTTTATTCCTGCACCCCCAAATAACAGTTGTGCCTGTAATGATTGCCCGCACATGAAACTAAATACATTAGAAAAAATTTATTTATGTATGGAATATGAATTACCAGAATTAATTATTGAAGAACCATTACGTGTTGCTGCAAAAAAACCAATAGATAGAATGTTAAGTATTAGTAAACAATACGGATTATAGTTATTTAAATTATGTAGATTTATTAATTAATTAATTATTATGACAATACCCTCTGTAGATCTTGATGATTTTTTAAGTTCTGATTCTTCAAGAAAATCAAATTTTATTCAGTCTTTAGGAAAGGCTTTTGAAGAGGTTGGTTTTGTAGCGGTTAAAAATCATGGAATTTCCGCAGATTTAATTTCCTTGCTTTATAATAATGTTCAATCTTTTTTTTCTCTCCCTTTAGAAAAAAAGAGAAAATTTGAGGTTTTAGGACTTGCTGGTCAAAGAGGGTATACTAGTTTTGGTAAAGAGCACGCTAAAGGAAGTATAGCGCCAGATTTAAAAGAATTTTTTCAATATGGTCAGGTACAACAGTGTTCTGAGGTTGATTTTTTACCTAATGTTTTAGTGCAGCAAATTGATTCTTTTAATACCTCTTTTGATACAGCTTATATTGCATTTGAAAATTCTGGAAAATTTCTATTACAAGCTATTGCTCTATATCTTAATCTAGAGCAATCTTATTTCGATAATTATATTGATAATGGAAATTCAATTTTAAGGGCTATTCATTATCCCCCAATTACCCAAGAGCCCTTATCCGCCATTAGAGCAGAACAACATGAGGATATTAATTTAATTACTTTATTAGTAGGCGCTTCCGCTGACGGGTTACAAATTCTAACTAAAAACAATGACTGGCTATCTGTAACCGCCTTACCTGATCAAATAGTTGTAAATGTAGGAGATATGCTACAACGCCTAACTAACAATAAATTGAAAAGTACAACTCATCGCGTTGTTAATCCTTCTCGAGATTTATGGCATACTTCTAGATTTTCTATTCCGTTTTTTTTACATCCTAAATCAAGTATGAGTTTGCGCTGTTTAGATAATTGTGTTACAACCGATCAACCAATTTTATATACTGATATTTCTGCCGGCGATTATTTAGACGAAAGATTGAAAGAAATTGGCCTGAAAGCGTAAATAATTTATTTTATATATTTGTTTATTTTCCGACATATATCATTCTTAAAGGCTGTTTTTTTACACAGCATTACCGCCTTTGGTGGTGCCCAAGGGCATTTAGGCATGGTAATGAAAACGTTTGTTGAGAAAAGAAAAGATCTAAGCAAAGAAGAGTTGATGGAATTTGTTAGCTTTAGTCAAATGTTGCCCGGCGCATCATCTACACAGGTTTTAACATTAATAGGCTATAAAAATGGAGGCTTACCATTAGCGATACTAACGCTTCTTATATGGATATTGCCAGCTTGTTTTATAATGGGCTTATTTTCTTTTTTAATTTCAATGATTGGTTCCCAGAATATAAGTTTAGGTGTTTTTAAATTCATTCAACCAATGGCTATTGGGTTTTTAGCTTTTGCCGGAATGAAAGCCTTTAAAATTTCTATTAATAATCCCATCACGTTTATTATTCTGATTATTAGTTTATGTATACTTATTTTATTTTTTAAAACACCTTGGGTAATCCCCGTTTTAATTTTCATGGGAGGTGTTGTTACTAATTTCAGCAGTAAACGATTTCCTAATATAGAGAAAGTGAAACCCAAACAAATCCGCTGGTTTAAACTATGGCTTTTTGTTTTTATTTTTATTGTTGCTGGGTTTTTAAGTGAAACAGCCCGTAACCAAGAGTGGCAAAATAGAAAGTCGTTTAATTTATTTGAAAACTTTTATAGATTTGGAAGTATTGTTTTTGGTGGAGCCGATGTTTTAATACCCTTAATGTTGGATCAATATGTTGCTCGACCAACGGCCGCAAAATTTATTGATTCCAAACAAGGTTTTATAAAAATTGAAAGAGCTGAACTTTTAACCGGTGCAGGATTTGTTAGAGCGATTCCTGGACCCGTTTTTTCTTTTGCTTCTTTTGCGGGTGGCATAGCCTTAAAAGATCAAGGAAAAAAGAGGCAAGTTTTGGGTTGTATTATTGGTTCGATTGCCATTTTTTTACCAAGTGCATTATTGATACTTTTCTTTTTCCCTGTTTGGCAATATTTTAGAAAATTTGTGGTTGTATTTAGGGCCCTTGAAGGTATTAACGCGGTGGTTGTTGGTTTAATGTGGGCAGCTATGTTTTACCTTTTAAAAGATATTCCAATGAATCATTTTAATCTTTTTAGTTTTTTTAGTATTTGCATTATTTTACTTACTATATTAACGCTTCGCTTTACAAAAATACCACCGCCCTTTATTGTAGCTTTTTGTCTTTTTGTTGGGCTTGTTTTTTGATTTCATTTTATTTGTAATACCTGTTCTTTTCTATTTCCTCTTTTACTGAGTCGGGAACTAAATATCGAATTGATTTCCCCTCTTTTATCATAAGTCTTATAAGTGTTGAAGATATTTGTAACAATGGCGCTTTTAGTAAATGTAGGGTCGCTTTTATTTTGTTGTTTATAGGAAAGCCCTCTCTTTCATAAATATACAAACAGTGGTTTTTAACAATTGATTCGAAGTTTTTCCATTTAGGTAAATTGGTAAAACTATCACTTCCCATGATAATCGAAAATACATGTTGCGGGTATTTTTCTTTTAAATATGCAAGGGTGTCTGTCGTATAGGAGGGTTTTGGTAATTTAAATTCTATAGATGATGCCTTAATTTTCGTTTCTCCTTCTATTGCCAATTGTATTAATTCTAGTCGGTGGTATTCATTTAATAAGCTGTTTGTTTTTTTTAATGGATTTTGGGGTGACACAACCATCCACAACTGTTGCACATCCGTGTTATTGATTACATAGTTAGCAATAATAAGGTGTCCGTTGTGAATGGGGTTAAAAGAACCAAAATAAAGACCAATATTCATTTGTGTGTAACTAATTGATTGTCAGCTAATTATAATTTTTTAAATTTCTTCCACCCAAATGTTTTCTGCTTCATTTAATCGAAGGCTTAAATGATAACCTGCCACCAATATAGAAATAGGATCTCCCAGCGGCGCCACCTGGTCAATCATTATAACCTCTCCTGGAACACATCCCATTTCCATCAGCTTTAAAAAGATTTCGTCTTTTTCAAAGTGTTTAATCAAAACCGTTTTGCCTACTGCTATTTCCGAAAGTCTCCGCTCCATTGCTTTGTCTTATTTACTACAAAGGTATCATTCAGAATTGTTTGATAATTTCGATATTTGAAATAATTCCTTGAATTTGATTGTTTTTACCAGCCCCCGTGATTACTATTTTTGGTTTCTTTGTTATCACATTAAGTGGACCCCTTTCCGAATTTATTCTTAATTATGTTTACAATGAAAATTAAATTTTTTTTTAACGACACCCTTATCGGTCTATCCAAACGAATTAAGGTAAAAGAGCAGTTGTCTGATATTTTTTCCGATGAGAAAAAGCCCCTTTCTACCCTAAGTTATATTTTTTGTACCGACAAATATTTACACGCCATTAATCTAGAGTTTCTTGGTCACGATGATTATACCGATATTATTACCTTTTCTCTTGCTGAGCTAGGCGCCCCAATCGTGGGAGAAATTTATATTAGTACAGACCGCATTCGTGAAAATGCCAACAAAAACAAGGTTACAATTAACAACGAGCTTCATAGGCTTTTGTTCCACGGAGCCCTACACCTTTGTGGCTATAAAGACAAAAGAAAGAAAGACAAGATTATTATGACTTCTAAAGAAGATTATTATCTCGCCAAATATTTTAATTAATACCGCTAGCTCCCTGCTCTTGTTCTAATAATGTTCCACGTGGAACAGCCTTTGCTATTCTATATATACACAACTGTTCCACGTGGAACAACTATATAAAACCTCCACTCAAACTAGCGAGACCCGTTGTTATAAACAAGTTGTTACCTTTTCTAATAAAACCGAAATGGGTATCTTTGCGACCGAATGTTTAAAGAATACGATATAATAGTAGTTGGAGCGGGACATGCTGGCTGTGAAGCCGCTGCCGCTGCCGCCAATATGGGCAGTAAAGTGTTATTGGTAACAATGAATATGCAAACTATTGCCCAAATGAGCTGTAATCCAGCGATGGGGGGTATTGCAAAAGGCCAGATAGTTAGGGAAATAGATGCGATGGGGGGGTATAGTGGCATTGTTACCGATAGAAGTATGATTCAGTTTAGGATGTTAAACCGGTCAAAAGGCCCCGCAATGTGGAGCCCCCGTGCACAAAGCGACCGAATGTTGTTTGCTTCAACCTGGAGAGAGATGCTAGAGAATACCGCTAATGTTGACTTTTACCAAGACATGGTGGTTGGTTTACTCGTAAAAGGAGATAAGGTTTTTGGGGTTAAGACGGGAATGGGAAATGAAATAAAGGCAAAATCGGTTGTCTTAACCAATGGGACGTTTTTAAATGGCATTATACATATTGGAGAAAAGCAGTTGGGTGGAGGAAGAATGGCAGAAAGGGCGGCAACGGGCATAACGGAGCAGTTGGTTTCCCTGGGTTTTGAAAGCGATCGATTAAAAACAGGAACCCCCGCAAGGCTGGATGGTCGAAGTCTTGATTATTCAAAAATGGAGGAGCAAAGAGGGGATGATGATATTGTGGGCTTTAGTTACCTTGATATACCGAAGATTTCAGCCAATCAACAAAAAAGCTGTTGGATTACTTATACCAATAGTGCTGTCCACGAGGTATTAAAAACCGGATTTGAGAAAAGTCCGATGTTTCAAGGCCGTATTCAAGGAACAGGTCCTAGGTATTGTCCAAGTATTGAAGATAAAATTAATCGTTTTGCAGAAAGAGACCGTCACCAATTGTTTGTAGAACCAGAAGGTTTTAATACAGTAGAGATTTACGTAAATGGCTTTTCTTCTTCTTTGCCCGAAGATGTTCAGCACAAGGCGCTTCGGCTAGTTCCAGGTTTTGAGAATTGTAAAATGTTTAGGCCTGGTTATGCGATTGAATATGATTTCTTTCCGCCCACCCAGTTAAAGTTTAGCCTCGAAACTAAAGGAATAGAAAATTTGTTTTTTGCAGGTCAAATAAATGGTACCACTGGTTATGAAGAGGCTGCTTGCCAAGGGCTTATGGCAGGAATCAATGCTCACCAAAAGGCTAATAATGGAGAAGCGCTTGTGTTAAAAAGAAGCGAGGCTTATATTGGTGTGTTGATAGACGACCTTATTAATAAAGGAACAGATGAGCCATATCGCATGTTT
>CANJAW010000170.1:0-6300 GCA_947472215.1 Chitinophagaceae bacterium | reverse complement strand
GTGGGTATGTGAAAATAGCTGGAATGATCGATGAGAGTATGGATAAAGAAGCCATGCAATTGCCACCTCAACCATTTGAATTCAGGAGCAAACCGGCATGGCAACGGCTTATCATAATGATGGGAGGTGTAATTGTAAATGTATTGCTTGCTTTTTTTATTTATTCGATGGTGTTGTTTATATGGGGCGAACAAAAAGTACCTATATCAACTGTAAAGAATGGCATTTGGGTTCAGGACAGTGTATTGTTTGATTTAAAAATCCGCAACGGAGATAAGATAATCGCAATTGATGGAACTCCCGTTCAGTACTTTGAAGATATTCAACCAAAATTATTGTTGGCCAAAAATATTACCATTGACAGAAACGGAACGGAAAGTAATATCGACTTTCCTGTAAATTTTATTGAGCGCCTTGTTGAAAGCAAGCGTAGAACTGGAATGTTACTTATGCAACGCATACCCACTTATATCGGTGAGTATGCTACAAAAGACAGCTCTAATGGAAAAAAGGCGGGCCTTCAACTCTTAGATAGAGTAATCTCCATTGATTCTGTTCCAGTAACTTTTTATGATGAAATGTCCACTCTACTGGCTAGTAAAAAAAATCAGTCAGTTACCCTTCAAATTGATCGAAAAGGGACAACTATTAGTGTAATGGCTGATGTCAATGTGGATGGAAAAATTGGACTTCCTCCTTTGTCAATGGACCAGTATGATAGCCTAGGGGTATTTAAATTGGATCGAAAAAAATATGGTTTTTTTGAAGCAATTCCAGCGGGCATTTCTATGGCATTGGGAAAGTTGAAGTTTTATATCGATCAGTTTAAATTGATTCTAAATCCTGAAACAGGTGCTTACAAAGGATTAGGTGGATTTAAATCGATGGGATCCATATTTCCTACCGAGTGGGGACAGTGGGAAGCATTTTGGAGAATAACCGGCTTCTTGTCGATCATTCTTGCGTTCATGAACTTATTGCCCATCCCTGCTTTGGATGGCGGCCATGTAGTTTTCACTCTTGTAGAAATGATTAGCGGAAGAAAACCGAGCGACAAATTTTTAGAATATGCTCAAATTGTAGGCATGGTTTTGCTACTGGCTTTAATGCTATTTGCAAATGGAAATGATTGGTTTGGTTGGGGAAGAGGGAAATAGGTAAATCAAAATAATTGGACAAATAAAAAAGAGAAGGGTGTATGATTCTTCTCTTTTTTATTTGTCCAATAAGTTTTATAAAATTTACTTTTCAAATTGACTGCTTTTGCTATTTATTCCCTTCTCCTAAATAAATAGCCTTTATTAGTAATTTCATTGTTAGGAAGCGTAGAAATAATTATCTTTATTTTTAACATTCCCTTTATAACTATTGACTACAATTGATCGTTATTCATTTCAAAGTTAGGTAAGCCTGAAATTTATAAAATATGCTCAGCTTAAAAGATTTTCTTCTGTTTCCGGCATTCCTACTATTTACTTCCTTGACGGCTCAAAATTATCAGGCCATCAATGGGTCTTCCTATGCGGGTAGTTTAGCTCCAGCTAATAACCCTGCGTCAATTGTACATGTGCCTTATGCTTGGGATATTACCCCGCTGTCGGTTCAATTAAAACATAGTACCAATGCAATTAAAATTAATAATTTTTCCTTGCTATCCTCACCCAATAATGTGGAGGTTGTGTCGCAAAATGGGGTTGAAAAAAGGTTTGTATTGGCCAACCAAGATATTCGCCTGCTGAATGCTAGAATTAACCTAAATGCAAATACAGCGATTGCATTCGGAGCCAATTTTAGGAATTACTTTTCGGCCACCTCGGGTAGTTCCAACTGGCAAGACAGTATAAGTAGCCTGGCTGATTTTTTAAAAATCAATATCGATCATTCACCTCTGTCCGCTGAAATTTCTGCAGCTACCTGGCAGGAAATGTATGCTACCTATGCCCAGACATTCATTTCCAATCCGAATAGATTGGTAAATGGAGGTATAACGCTCAAGTATAACCGCGCACTAGCAGGTGGATATGCAAGAGCACAGGGATTGAGTTATTCCCCTATTGCAGGATCAGCCGTTCCAGCATATCTGCTTACCGGTGGTAGTTTAGAGTATGGGTATTCGGCCAATATCGATACGCTCAATTCAGGCAAAAATGCAAATGCCAACCGTTCATTGTTTTTGAAAAACACCTATTCTACTTGGAGTGCTGATATTGGTGTTGAATATATTTGGCTGGCTGATGAGGACAAGGATGAATGGGGACCATTTGCATATAATTCAAAGCTAGGTATATCGTTGATGGATATTGGCTTTAATAAATATCAACAAGGAATTAAGGGGCGACTGGCAGTTGCTGGAAAGGCGGGCGTTACGGATTCCCTCATTCAAAATATTTTCTCATCGGCAGGTTCGGTTGGGGATTTCAATGATAGCCTTGTAGTAATTTCCAGTGCAGTTTCGGGACAGTCGGGAAATTTTGTTGTTTATCAGCCTACCCGGTTAGTGATTAATTTTGACAAGCATATTATTCATAATTTTTTTATAAATACCGAATTAACGATTCCTGTTTTATCATTACTAGTAAAAAAAGCGTTTGTTATAAAAGATATGAATTTATTGGCGATTACACCAAGGGTTGAGTTGAAAAATGTAGGGGCCTATTTGCCAATTCTGTTTAATAATCGGAAGCAGTTGTGGGTTGGGGCGGCACTAAAACTAGGGCCTATATTATTAGGAACACATAATTTGGGCAATTTGTTTTCAAAAAATACTACCCAATCAGGAGGTGGGTATATTGCTATTACTATAAGGCCTTGGGAAAAGAAAAATCAACAGGCAAAACTCCCCAATGACAATCTTCCGACAAGGGAACCACGTAATTTGGAATGTCCGAAACAATAATTTACTCAATGAATTATTTGCCCCACTGTTTCAAAATACATTTTTGTCCGATTGATTTCATGAAATAATTCCCTGCAACTTCATTTTTTATTTCAACATCCCACACCCTATTTTCTAAAGAGGCCTCTGTAATCTTTTGAAGCCGATGCGCTATCTTTTTTAAATAGAGACTGCTAAAAAAATGATTATTATGTATATTGCATCAACAGTTATTGTTTGAAATATGCGTATGACAATATTTTCAGAGAAATTTAAAGAGAGTAGGTTATTAAAAGCATTGGTATATGCTTTTGTTGGTGCCTGTTCATACCCTGGGCTAAATTTAATCAACAAACTTCGGATAAATGGAATGGAGCGGCTTCATCATTTACCGAAAAAAAACGTATTGTTTGTAAGCAATCACCAAACCTATTTTGCGGATGTAATTACATTTATTCATATTTTTTGTGCAGTGAGCTGGCGAAAAAAAAATACACTGGGAATTCCCTTTTATTTATTGTGGCCTTTTACAAGGGTAAAATATGTTGCCGCCGAAGAGACGATGCGCGATAACTGGATTAGTAAACTATTGAGTTTGGGAGGCTCTATAACTGTGAAGCGAACCTGGCGTTCAGAAGGGCAGGAGGTGAGAAGAAATTTAGACCCAAGTGATACGCGAAAGATTGAAAGGGCATTACAGCATAATTGGGTTATTACTTTTCCTCAAGGCACTACTAAACCATTCGCTCCAGGTAGAAAGGGGACTGCATTTATAATTAAGCAACACCGTCCCATCGTTGTACCAATCGTAATTAATGGTTTCTGGCGAGCGTTTAACAAAAAGGGATTGAAATTCAAAAAAAAAGGATGTATTCTTTCGGTTACATTTAAGGAACCGCTAACTATTAATTATGATGATTCCTGCGAAAATATTTTAGAACAGGTAATGGATGCTATTGAACAAAGTGAAAAGTATATGCGAAAAGGCAAACACCATTTGTTGACTTAAATTGCAACCCAATGACCTTATTTTTTAAAATGCCGAAGAGGTATTGTATCGGGTTACTGTTACTATTACGCTCATTTACTGCGTTTCCACAAATTGATATCAATGGAAGGGTAGTGGATGAGTTGGATGGCAGCCCATTGCCAAACGCCTGCCTGTATTTTAATAATACCACCATCGGAACAAGTACGGATCAGCAAGGGGTTTTTCATTTTTCGGCAGTCAAGTTATTGAATACAGCGTTGGTTATTTCATGCCCAGGATATGAAGTGTTTGCATATCAACCAGTAGCAGAATTGGTTGAGGGAAAAAAAATTATTTTTAAATTGCATGCCATAGAAAAAACAATTCAAAATAGCCTCCTCCTTTCAGATCAGGTTCGTAAAAATTGGCTGAATGCTTTTTTTCAAAATTTTCTCGGAATTTCAGAAGAGGCAAGTAAATGCTATATCGTAAATGAGTCTGCTATTCATTTTACTTTAGGAGAAAACAAATCGAGTTTCAGCGCATTTGCAGATTCTCCTATTGTATTAATCAATACAATTTTTGGATATAAAATAAGTTTTAATCTAGAGAATTTTTCATTTGATGTGGCAACTGGAAAAAATTATTTATTTGGCTATGCCCGTTTTGAAGAATTGACGGATTCGAAAAACTGGACCAATCAACAACGAAAAAATTGCTATTATGGAAGCAGTTTACATTTTTACAGATCCTTGGTTTCCAATCAATTATTTGAACAGGGGTTTGGCACTTTTTTGGACAAATCCAAAAAACCAATAGACGCCGCAAGTTTAAAAAATAATCAGCGCGTAACTAGGAATCCTGTAAAAGTGCAGATGGAGCCCATCTCTGCACAACAAATTTTGTACATTGATAGCACGAATAATTTTTCAATTCATATTTCCGATCCCTTGTTGGTACAATATGATAAGAACCCTTCTGCAAAAAATTATTTATCCCAAAAAGGTTGGGTAGAGGGATTTCTTACAAAGGGGGTAGAGTCGTATATAAGGTTTAATAAATCACCTATTGGGATCAATTATGCTGGTGTACTAAGCGATGGGGATGATATTGAGTATATTGGATATTGGCAGTACGAAAAGCTTGCTAACAGGCTCCCCTATAATTATTCACCCGATTAAATGGTAGCTGTAAAGATGGCTTTTAGTTCGGCTGCATCTTCAGGTTTCATTTTCCCCCCTAATACCAATCTAAGTTGCCTTCTTCTTAATGCACCTTCGTAAAGTTCTTTCTCACCGGCCGTTTCTGCAATGAGCTGGTTAACGGGCTGTGGTTTACTTGCTGAATCGAGTGCAACAAAAGTAAAATAGGCTTCATTGCTTTTATATTTGTTTTGTTGAATCACATCTTCTCCCCATACTTTAATATGAACTTCCATACTGGTCGTGAAGGCCCTGGTAACCTTAGCTTCTATATGTACAACATTGCCCAATTTAATCGGATTTTTGAAGGATATATTATCTACAGAAGCAGTTACGACCGGTGCACCACTGTGCTTCATTGCGGCAAGGGCAGACGCAATATCCATCCAGTACATTAACCGCCCGCCCATTAGATTTCCGAAAGTGTTGGTATCATTGGGTAATACAAGCTCTGTCATAATAACGACTGACTCGCTGGCCATCTTGTCCATATATACTAATTTCAGTAAAGATAATAGGAATGTATGGTTAATTATTTTTTGACATCAGATTTATTCAACCTTTCGTTTTGGGTAATACAGCCCTCTTAAATAGTTTGCACTTACTTATTTTTATGATTCTTCTAGCGGCACCTGTCAGTTTCTGGTATTTGTAGCAGGTTGTTTTCGGCTATTCGTTCGCGTTTTCTTATTTTTTAATAATCTGTATTAACCCGAGATCTTATTTACTGCAAGTTTGTATTACTGCGAATTTAAAATCTATTCTTTAAACAAATTCATTATCACTTTGTTTACATAGCTAAATAGTTGTAATATGGAAACTTTGAATGGAAAAAATGTACTAGTAGTGGGCGCTACCGGCAGTATAGGGTCAGGGGTTGCCAAATTGCTGTCTGGCAGCGGTGCTTGTTTATTTCTTGCTGGAAGAAATGCCGAAAAACTAGCCCAGGTTGCCACCGACTGTGGCGTACCTAATGAAAGGAACTTTGTATTGGATCTTTCCCAACCCGAGGAAGTAAAAGAATTGAAGGAAAGGTATTTCAATCAATTGCCTTCCATTGATATTCTCGTAAATGCTGCGGGGATTGGTATTATCAAGTCGATGGATACACTTACAGAAGAGGAGTTTATGAGGTCATTGCATTATAATTTGTACGCGCCATTTTTACTGGTTAAAGCATTTTTACCTACAATGAAGGAATTGAAAAAGGGGCTCATCATTAATATTCCAGGGGTATTAGGTAAAGTGCCAAT
>CANJAW010000169.1:0-6330 GCA_947472215.1 Chitinophagaceae bacterium | reverse complement strand
TAGCATGAATCAAATTATTTTAGAAGCAAGGAAAATTAATAAGAATTTTTACGACCCCGTAACTTTTCGGGTACTTACGGATGTTAGTTTCTCTATTAAGAAGGGTGATTTTGTTTCTCTTACTGGAAAATCGGGTTGCGGAAAGTCTACGCTTTTATATATTTTATCAACGATGGACTCTGATTTTGAAGGTGAGTTATTGATAGATAATGAACCAGTTTCTTCTAAAAAAGAATCGCAGTTAGCTAAAATACGAAATGAAAAAATTGGATTTGTTTTTCAATTTCACTATCTCCTGAATGAATTTAGTGTAATTAAAAATGTGATGCTGCCAGGATTAAAACTGAACAGATATGAGGAAAAGGAAGTTGAGCACCGGGCAATGGAAAAATTGACTATGCTGGGCATTGGTCATCTTGCTTTAAAAAAGGCACACCAGGTATCTGGCGGGGAAAAACAACGGATAGCCATTGCAAGAGCCCTGATAAATGACCCTTATATTATTATGGGGGATGAACCAACAGGTAACTTAGACAAAAAAAACAGTGAACTCGTATTTGACATTTTCAAAAAATTGGCAGATGAATATAAACAGACATTACTGATAGTAACCCACGATCAACATTTTGCTGAAAGAACCCACCGAATTATTGAGATGGAAGATGGAAAGATCATTCATTGATGTAGTTTTTTAATTGCTTTTGTAACTTTTCGGCAACCACTACACTATTCGATTTTTGAATTTACTATATTGTATATTTAAATCCCATATCCTGCTATTACTTTAGGTTATTTTATCCTTATAAAGTTAATACCATGGACAAAAAAATAGATAAGCAGGGTTTAACAGAAGCAGAGGTGATTGTTTCTAGAAAAACTTTTGGCAGTAACACCTTGGAAATGCACGAAGATCGGGTACTACTCAACGTGCTAAAAGAAGTTGTATTAGAACCGATGTTTATTCTACTGCTATCGGCATGTATTATTTATTTTGCGGTGGCTCAGTTCAAGGAAGGAAGCATCATGCTAGTAGCCATATTTATTGTGGCGGGCATATCCCTTTTTCAAGAATATAGAAGTAAGAATGCTGTACTGGCATTAAAAAAACTATCTGCTCCTACTGCAAAAGTGCTACGAAATGGGGGACTGTTGGCAATTGCCACCGAGCAAATCGTCGTCAATGACATATTACTCCTAGAAGAAGGCGAAGTAGTAGCTGCCGACGGATTCATTCTAGCTGCAAATGATTTTTCGCTCAATGAATCTATTTTAACAGGGGAATCTTTTGCGGTCAACAAAACATCCGACAATCATACCATCGTGTACAAGGGAACACTCGTTACCAGTGGAAGTGCTACCATACAAGTGTCATCCGTAGGGTTGAATACACAATTTGGAAAAATCGGTTGGTCGATGAAAGAAATTACCATTGTAAAAACACCGCTTCAAAACCAGATCCGTTCCTTTGTTCGCAATATGGTATGGGTTGGTGCAATTGCATTTTTACTAGTAGTTGGGTTTAATTATTATCAATCAGGCAATCTGGTACAATCTTTTTTACAGGGACTCACCTTAGCGATGAGTATTCTTCCAGAAGAAATTCCTGTAGCATTCAGTACTTTCCAAGCTTTGGGAGCATTTCGTTTACTTCGCAATCATATCATCGTAAAACAACCTCAGTATGTTGAAACGCTAGGATCTGCAACAGTTATCTGCGTTGACAAAACAGGTACGCTTACACAAAATAAAATGAGTATCGCTTTTCTTTACGATGCCCTAATGGACATTTCAGTTGAACTAAAGCAAAAAGCTACCCTACCAAGTGAATTAGTTGAATATGCGATGTGGAGCAGCGAAACCAACCCCTTTGACCCAATGGAACAGGCCATTCATACCTTGTATGAATTGACTGCCGCTAGTGACAAGAGAAAACAATATAACCAAGTACATGAATATCCCATTGAAGGAAAGCCCCCTATGATGACGCATATTTTTAAAGACAGTAAGGGACAAACCATCATTGCAGCAAAGGGTGCTCCGGAAGCAATTATGAGACAAAGTAATTTATCTGCTGCTACTATTGGAACGATAGAAAAACAATCCCTTTCCTATGCCAAATTGGGATATCGGGTGTTAGGAGTGGGCAAAGGAATGTGGACCCAGCCTAATTGGCCTACTGCACAGCAAGAATTTGTATTTGAATTTCTAGGATTGGTAGCATTTCAGGACCCTCCGAAAGAAAATATGGTACAAACCATTCAAACATTTAAGGATGCCGGTATATCGGTAAAAATGATTACTGGCGATTACCCTGAAACCGCTTTGGCAATTGCCCGACAGGTAAAAATAGATTACAATGGCGAAGTGCTTACTGGACAAGATATTGTAACGCTTAGTAGGGAATCTTTACAACAAAAAGTTAGACAAGTAAATATTTTTGCGCGCATGTTTCCCGAAGCAAAACTTAAAGTAATTGATGCACTCAAAGACAATGGCGAAATAGTGGCCATGACCGGTGATGGTGTAAATGATGGACCAGCACTAAAAGCAGCACATATTGGAATTGCGATGGGCGACAGGGGAAGTGAAGTTGCCAAAAGCGCTGCAGCCCTAATCCTTACAGATGATGATTTAGCCCACATGACGGACGCCGTAGCATTAGGAAGAAAAATATATGACAACCTCAAAAAAGCCATCCAGTATATAGTTTCTATTCATATCCCCATTATTTTAATCGTCACCTTACCCCTCTTGCTGGCATGGAAATTCACCGGTATTTTCTCACCCGTCCATGTTATTTTTTTGGAACTCATTATGGGCCCCACCTGTTCCATTATTTATGAAAATGAACCCATGGAAAAGGGTACTATGCAACGCCCCCCAAGGAAAATGGGCACCACCTTTTTATCCGTCAAACAATTATTGGTTAGTATATTTCAGGGTATCCTGATTACCGCTGGCTGCTTAGGCATTGGCTATTATTATATGATTCAAGGGCAAAATGAAATAGCAGTAAGAACCTTCATTTTTATTACCTTATTATTCAGTAATGTTTTACTTACACTCATTAACCGATCTTTTCAACATTCAATCATCACAACGATCAGTTACAAAAACAGATTGGTTCCTTTGATAACAGGCATTACCTTACTACTGATTGCTGCATTGCTATATGTTCCATTTGTTTCCAACCTTTTTCAATTAACACCATTACCCCTCTCTAGTATCGCTATTTGCGTAGCTGTAGCATTGGCGAGTACTTTGTGGATGGAGGCCTGGAAAATTTTGAAACTTCAATTTGTTAGGTAATGGATAATTATTTTCCTTTAACGCACAGTTAACAAGCAAATGGCTAATTTTATATTATTACATATCGTATTATATTTATTTTAACTAAGTAGACAAGCAACTATTTATAATTTTAAGTAACCGATCATTAATGAAGAAAACGCTAATTACATTCAAATTAACCTGAAAATAAAACAATCATTCAATGAATAAAAAATCTTTATTTCCCCTACTACTAGTTGGGCTGTTTTGTATGTCATTTTCAATTATTAATTGGCATTATAATTTTGAGGAAGCAAAACAAATTGCGAAAAAAGAGCACAAGTACATTTTACTCAATTTTTCGGGATCCGACTGGTGTGGCCCTTGTATAAGATTACACAAGGAAATTTTTGAAAATGTAACGTTTCAGACTTTTGCAGCAAAGAAATTGGTGATGGTCAATGCAGATTTCCCTCGTCTTAAAAAAAATCAATTACCTGCTGCCCAACAAAAAATCAATGATGCTATTGCCGATCGATACAATTCAAAAGGTACATTTCCCCTAACCTTACTGATCAATGAAAATGGAAAAATAGTAAAAGAATGGGAAGGATATCCGAAGGTTAGCACCGATGAACTAATAGATGATATGCAATGGGTAATGGACCACAGCAAATAATTTAGCGGATGGAAAAAAAAATAGTCAAGGTTACTACCCTATTGATGGGAAACCAATTTGAAATTAGTGCTGTATCAACGCATGAAGAAGAAGCCAATCGATGCATTACTGCTGGAATCAACGAAATCAAGCGAATTGAAAAATTATTGACTACTTACCATGAAAGCAGTGAAACGAATTTAATCAATCGAAATGCAGGGATAGCTGCGGTAACAGTAAGTGAAGAGATATTTAATTTAATTGAGCGCTCGATAAGAATATCAGGAATTACACAAGGTGCTTTTGATATTACCTATGGTTCAATCGATAAAGGTCTTTGGAATTTTGACACACAAATGAAATCTTTGCCTGACAAAGAAACCGCTAAAGAAATGGTTCGGTTAATCAATTACAAAAATATTTTGTTGGATAAAGAAAAAAGCACTGTCTTTCTGAAGGAGAAAGGAATGAGAATAGGATTTGGAGGAATTGGCAAGGGATATGCTGCAGAAATGGCTAAAACCACCATGCAACAAATGGGGATAACCAGTGGAATTGTAAATGCTTCCGGAGATCTTACCACCTGGGGTTTACAACCTAATGGGGAGGAATGGACCATTGGTATTGCCAATCCCAACATAGTAGGTGAAATATTTTCATTTTTGAAAATATCAGGATTAGCAGTGGCTACTTCGGGTAATTATGAGAAATTCATTGTTATTGACGGGAAAAAATATTCCCACACCATTGATCCCAGAACAGGCTTACCGGTAACGGGGATAAAAAGTGTAACCATAATCACAAAAAATGCTGAGATTGCAGATGCAATGGCTACTCCAGTAACGATTATGGGGGTAAAGGCAGGTTTGCACATGATTAACCAGATTAATGATATTGAAGTGATCATCATTGATGATTACGATAAGATACACCATTCAAAAAATATTCGTTTTAATTAATACCTTTCATTTATGAGAAACCATTTCCTTCTATTTATGCTATTGGCAATACTTTTTGCTGCTTCAATTAGCTCATGCACTACCGTGAAAGCTTTTCAAAGAAGTAAATTAAATGATGCTGAAATGGGACTCTCCAGTCGAAAGGTGGAGAAAAGTGAACTCAATTTTCAATCTTATAGAGAAGGAGCTTCAGGAGCTAATGGTGGAAAGACCGGCGGAGGTTGCGGATGTAATTAATTTTTAAAAAATGAATGCATGAAAAAAGTATGCTTAACCGTTATAGGTCTTTATTTATTACTTCTAAGTGCCTTTTCCCAGGCAGTTAAAAAAGATAGTGTAGGTAATTCCATTGTAGAAGAACCCTCCGCCTATGTTGCCAAACCATTAAAACTTGATGAGGTCAATGTTGTTTCAAGCTATTACACCCAGCAGGGAAACCACTCTGCAATAACTGGTGGAATAGGAACTGAAGCGGTTACTGATCTATCGAATGGATTGGAATTGAAATTTGCTGGAACTGATATGAAAGGACATAAATACACATTTAGTGCGAGCTTAGGTATTGATCACCATAGCTCTGCATCTTCCGCTTATGTTAGTAAAACAGGGGCTTCCAAAACGGGTGGAACAAGGGTATATCCTTCCATAGATTATTCTGTTGAAAATAAAAAGGGAACCAGTTTTGGGCTTGGTGCTTATTATTCCACCGAATACAATTATCACTCTATCGCGGTAGATGCTACTTACTCCCATAAAATCGGTAGCGGAGGTGAGTTAAGTGCCAAAGTTAGCAGCTACTTTGATAAGGTAAAACTAATTTATCCATCAGAATTAATCCCTGGCCCTATCGTAATTAACAATGGCCCTGTTGTTGTAAATGTAGTTACCACAGCCAGCGGCAGAAGAAGTACCAGTACTAGTGGTGGAGGTAGTTACGAAATTGAAAGCCCCTCAATTCCATCCGCTCCAAGAAACACCTACACGGCATCTTTAGTATATTCTCAGATAATCAATAAAACATTGCAGGCAAGTGTATTAGTAGACTGGGTAGCACAAAACGGATATTTATCCCTACCCTTTCACAGAGTTTATTTTGCAGATGCAAGTGATCATGTTGAAAACTTGCCTTCGCAACGGTACAAACTTCCCATTGGTTTTAGATTGAATTATTTTATGGGCGACAATATTATACTTCGATCTTACTACAGATATTTTACTGACGATTGGGGAATGAAGGCACATACCGCTAGTTTGGAAATACCAGTTAAAATAACGCCTTTCTTTTCGGTATCTCCCTTTGTTAGGGCTTATACACAAAGTGCTATACAGTATTTTAAACCATACCAATCCCATACATCAAAAGACAGCTATTATACTAGTAATTATGCCTATTCTGCCTTTAGTAGCCAATATTATGGCGTTGGTATTCACATTGCACCTCCG
>CANJAW010000168.1:0-6349 GCA_947472215.1 Chitinophagaceae bacterium | reverse complement strand
TTAATGATCATTTTTTTATCCACCTGATAAAAAAATGATCATTTCAAAAATCCATTCAACCAAGGTTCTACCTCCTTTGTCAATCAACGTTTCTAGTTTTTGACAATGTTTTACCTCTTTCAACCCAATCACTCAACTTGGTACTTATCGAATTAGTATAGATAGCTATGAAAAAATTGATTCCATTTCTTTTTGCCATCATTTTAATGGGTTGTAACCAGCAGGTCTATAAAAATCCGCACATTTTAATTATCACCTCTTTTGGAGATATTGAAGCGGAACTTTTTCCTACACAAGCACCGAAAACGGTAGCTGCCTTTCTATCATATATCGACTCAGGATATTACACTAACAGTTCGTTTTATAGGGTACTGCTTCAGGAAGCTTTTAGTACGGAAGCTAATACAGGATTGATTCAAGGGGGGATTTGGCAAACCAATGATAAGCAACATTCCGCTGTAGCGGGCATCGTGCATGAGCCAACCAGTCAAACCCGATTAAGCCACACGAGTGGCACCCTTTCGCTTGCCCGCACTACACCTGGAACAGGCAACACAGAGTTTTTTATTTGCATTGGTGATCAAACCCAGTTTGATGAAGGAAATAAAAATAGCAACGAAAATCCTGGATTTGCAGCCTTCGGAAGCGTTGTAAGTGGAATGGACATCGTTAGGAAAATTCAACTACAGTCACAACAAAATCAACAATTGGTAAAAAAGGTCATCATACAATCCATACAAAGACTATGACCAAAGTAGGCGTTTTTTAAGGTTGCTCGAATAAAAATAATCGATAGAATTACTATCCCTTAAAAATATCATTTAGTAAGCCGGCCAAATGAACTCCCCCCTTTAATAGCTGTTGATTCAATATGGATACATATTTGAAATTGTATTTATACTCCAGGCGCTGATTAGGCTGAGTAATTTCATCGCAAATTTTTTGGGTTAACTGATAAGACTCAATTACCCAATCACTAATGGGTTCCTTTTGCCAGCGCTTTCTTTGTTCATAACTGGTGTGGTTTATGGCAGTAGTATATTCTGTATAACTCAACTGTTGAAAAAGAATCAATTCGGAATCCCAAATTACATGGAGATTTTTTGAATCGTTGAACCACATTACTTTTGTTTTATTGCCTCCCAAATTATCTTCCATGCCTACATGCAAAGGCTGATTAATATCTCCCACAAAATGAATAAGTAATTTTAAATAAATTACTTTCTTTTCTTTAGAGAGTTTTTTATTTTTTAATTCAGTTACCAAGAAATGGATCTTGGTATAGGTATCTGCAATAGTATCCTTATCTAAAAATGATTGAACTTCTCCTATAGTTAATCCGGACTTAAGATCCAAATAATGCCAATGGTAGATATAGTTATAAGAGGAATCTGACTTAACAAAATCACCCCAATTGCTCACCATGGCAATCGTTTCAGTTCCCAAAATTTTATTGATCTCTTTTTTGGCATTAACCGTAAGGTAACTCTCTGCAATTTGGCCCACAATCCGATGACCCTCCACTCCCCAGGCCAACGATACAAATGGCAGGTAACCTACCAGAAAAAGCAATACTAGTTTTATTAAGCGATACATTTTCATTAGAATGAAATTAGTGATTTCGAAAACAAAAATAAGCCAATAATACAAACCTTTCAAAGTTGATTGTGAATTTACCTATAATCTAATAGGAAGTTTATACCCATTAACCGTAGGTTTATGATAATATATTACAGAATTAGTTTTAATTACAGTGAATACGCATTAATTTAGCATTTCAAAATAAAAATTATGAAAAAAATATTTCTCCTATTTGCTATTGCTGCAAGCAATGTATGTTTTGCGCAAACGTTGGTAACTCCCCAACCCAGCACTACTCAAACGATTAAACAAAATTTTGGATTATCTACTATCGAATTATCCTACTCAAGGCCTAATGCCAAAGGGCGTGTCATTTTCGGCGAATTGGTCCCTTTCGGAAAAGTATGGCGCACGGGTGCCAACCAGGCTACCACGCTAACATTTGGTGACGATGTTACCATTGGTGACAAAAAGATTGCTGCAGGTAAATATGGATTGCTTTCCATTCCCAACAAAGATAGCTGGACCCTAATCATCACCAAACAGCTAGATGTTACCTCACCAGCCGCCTATAAAGAAGAGAGCGATTTGGTAAGAGTAAATGTAAAACCGGTAACTGTTGCCAATAAAGTAGAAACATTTACCATGCAGTTGGCGAATGTAAAAACTAGTACCTGTGAAATAAATCTGCTTTGGGAAAACACTTCTGTTTCATTACCCATTTCAACAGAGGTAGATAGCAAAGTAATGGCCCAGATTAAAAATATAATGAGCAAAGACAACCTGCCCTATTTTAATGCAGCGATGTATTATATGGAAAGCGGTAAAGATCTAAACCAAGCCTTAACCTGGTTTAATAAGGCAACCGAGCAAAATTCGGGTGCTTATTGGATCCATCATCAAAGAGCGAATTGTTTGGCCAAATTAGGTAAAAAACAAGAAGCCATTGCTGCAGCAACCAAGTCGCTGGAACTAGCTACTGCCGCAAAAAACACCGACTATGTTAAATTAAATGAAGACTTACTAAAATCTCTTAACTAATTGTTTTCAACATACAAAATTGGCCGGCAAAATTGCATTGATGCATTTGCCGGCCAATTTGTTTTTTATTGCCCCATCGGAGCAAAGATGCTATAACTACTGGCCAACAATCCTCAATAGATTTGTTCATCAAAAGGTAAATCCGAGGTGGCTGTTTGCTTATTGACCAAAAAGCCATTTCGCCAGGCAACTACGGAAGCTACTAAGGTCAATAAAATTAAGAGCGACAATCCTTTGGAAAGATTGGTTTTCTCAGAGATTAGTCCAATAAGGGAGGGGCCTGTAAGGAATCCTATTAATCCTCCGGTAGTTACCATCGCAAAACCTTCTACTGTACTTACACCTGGGATATTGGCAGAGGCCCTAAATAATACTGGTACTATACAAGAGCATCCCAATCCAATTAAAACATACCCACCAATAGCCATAGCAACACCTAGTGACACCACTACAATCGAAAAACCGGTGGCGGCCAATATGCAACCCGCAATTACAATTTTTTTACTACCTATGCCAGCAATCAGGTGATCTCCATTAAGCCTTCCAAGTGTCATAGCAATACAGAAACCGGCATACCCCAAACTCACCAACTCTTTAGGAGAGTGCAATATTTCTTTGAGATAAATCGCGCTCCAATCAGCTACGCATCCCTCAGCCATAAAAGTTACCATGCAAATAAAGGAAATACCTAATATGGTTGGAGACGGAAATTTAATTCCAGACCTTGAATGAATGATGTCTCGATTATCTAACAAGAGGTTGCGGCTAAAAAAAATCACTGTGATAATCGAGGATGCTACCAACACTATTTGCCAGCCAGAAGGCAAGTGGAGAGAAAACAACAATACTGCCAAACCAGCACTAACGGCTCCGCCAAGACTATACATACCATGACAGGTACTCATCAAAAGACGATTGTATTTTTTTTCCATCAAATTAACAGAGGCATTGGTGGATACCCCATTCAAAAAACTCACTGCTCCGAAAAAAAATAAGCAGATCCAAAACATCAACCGATTAACGGAATTAATCTGAAGTGTCATAATAATACATACCAGTAAATAACCGGTCAACATCCATTTACCGACAGGTATTTTACTGAATACCCTTGTGGAAAGCAACATTCCGGTGATAGCACCCAGTGGCGACAACAATAAAGATAACCCAAGACTGCCATCTGTAAAGCCCAACCTTTCCTTAATACCAGGTATAGAAGCAACCCAGGTACCAAACAAAAGGCTCGAAGTAGAAAACAGAAAACCTACAGCCAGTGCAGGTTTAAATTTGATAAAAGAAGATATATTTTTAATCATTGGAGGACTCAAAATTACAACATCTCAAAATAGTAAATTCATCTTCTGTATTTACCATCAAAGGGCAGTTCGAATAAATTTGATTGCTTTTACGATATCCTCCTGTAAGATAACACCTGCCTCTTTACAACTCACCTCCTTGCGCAATGCCTGAACAATTGATTCCAATTGCGGCGAACTTTGCATCGGGCGGCCAAATTCCAATGCTTGCACGGCAGTTAACAATTCGATGGCTAATACCTTTTCTACTCTATCCATCACCTGTATACATTTGGTAGCTGCATTGACTCCTTTACTACCCTCACTCTCCTGGCTAATGCTGGAAGAAATAAGATCCGCAGATTCTGGCGTACCCAACTGATTGTTGTCGCTCACAAAACCTCCAGCAGTATATTTGGCAATCAATAGATAGGTCCGACTTTCTGAAATATTGGCCAGTTCACCCATTGAGAGGGAAAGAAAATTCAACACTAACGCCAAGGGATCTCCGTGAAAGTCACCCCCCTTAACTATCAAGTCCTCTTCCGGAAATATAGTTGTATTAGCAGTTACAGAATTAATTTCCTGAATAAAAACACTGAGTACATAGTCAAAATTGTCCTTAACAGCCCCGTGAACCTGAGGTATACATCGGAAAGAATTTGGATTCTGAATATGCTCTTTTTTCTGATGGGCAATTGCACTATCCTTTAAAAGCTCCCGTAATTTGGCAGCAGTTGCTTCTTGCCCTTTGTGAGCACGAATAGGATGTATTTTTTCAAGCAGCGGTGCAGCCATGCAATCAAAAGCATCCAAAGAAATGGCAGAAATAATATCAGCCCATTGCAATAATCGCTCAGCTTGAATTAAATTATGCAAACCATATGCGCTCATAATCTGCGAACCATTCCTTAATGCTTGCCCATCCATACTTTGCAACTGAATCGGTTGCCAACCTAATTTATTCAAAGCCTGAAGAGCCGGCATTTTAATACCCCTATGATAAACTTCGCCCAAACCGATTAGTGACCAACTTAATTGGCTTAGCAATGCAAAGTCGCTAGATTCACCAAGTGAACGCTGTGTAAAAATGACGGGCAATATCTCTTCGTTGTACATTTCTACCAACCGCTTAACAGTGTCTATCTGAACACCTGAATAGCCGTAACTAAAGGATTTAATTTTGAGCATAATCATCAACTTCACAATTTCCTTTGGCACTTCTTGATCCAATTCGCAGGCATGACTAAGGATGAGGTGCTGCTGTAATTCCTCCATCTGAGTATTACCATTTTTTTCATGAATGAAATTCCAGCAGGTTGTAATGCGTGAATGAGCATCGAAGGTGATAGAGACCAATTGGTCATATGCTAATAAATTTTTAATCTGCTCAAAACTAGTGGGACTTTTATCAATGGGTAAATAATTATAACTCATACCAATGGTGGATTATTTTTTTCAAATACTTGTTTAAAAGTAATCAAAAAATAAATAGCTCCATTTTTGGAGCAAGTGCATTTTGGAAAGCTATTTAATGGCGCTAAACGGTGAAGGCAAATTCATAAGTAACCGAATCCAATCTTTAGGGTGTATTTGAACTGGAAGTTACTGAGCAATAATACCCCAGCAAAAACAAGCAATACTGATTTCTAAATAACAAATACCAGTTTAAATCGATATGAAACGAAATGAACAGGATGAATTTATACGTTCCTTGCTCATTTTATTTTAAAAAATTAAACTTTCTAGCCTTTGAGTTGTCTATACCAATTATCAAAAACTCAGCAATATTAATTATCCTCAACAATTTATCAGTATGGAAACCAAACGACTCATCACCTACCTATTTTTATTTGGAAGCCTACTGAATGCTTCCTGTAAAAAAGAAACAATTGTAACCAATGCCGTTGTTTCTGAATTCGCAGCAAGCAGTAGTGCATTTGGCAACAATGGTAAATATCCAAAAAAATACACCTGCGATAGTTTGGGTATTTCACCACCGCTTAGTTGGACCAAAGCTCCTACCGGCACCACCAGTTATGCCATCACCATGCACCACATTCCTGCTCCGGGTGAAAAACATGTATATATTGTATTATACAATATTCCGGCCTCAGTAACCAGTATCCCCGAAGCAGTTTCCGGTATTGGATTATTTGGGATCAATACGGTCAATGGGAAAACTAGCTATACTCCACCTTGTTCGCAGGGACCCGGCGACAAACTATATACGCTAACTGTATATGCACTTTCATCCGCTCCACTCTTTACTGTCCCCCAGGCACAGGTGACGATGGATCTTTTACTCAGTGCCATCAGTGCCAAAACACTGGACACTTCAGTGATAAATGTAACGTATGCCAGATAAAATCAGTCACCTTAAAATAAATTGTATGAAAATCAACCGCCTTATTCAACAACTATTCTTACTCGTT
>CANJAW010000167.1:0-6425 GCA_947472215.1 Chitinophagaceae bacterium | reverse complement strand
TGCTCCTATGGAGCAAATATTAATTTTGTTGGTGGCTATCAATAGGCTGCTCCTCCGGAGCAAAAGTTAAAAAAAAAGTCACTTTATCGACGCAACGTCCCATGGAGCCATTGTGATAAAGCAAAGGCTCCGCAATGGAGACGTTGCTGGGAATGAGCGAACTTGCAGCACGAAACTTTGCCCATTCACCATTCACCATTCATCATTCACCATTCACCTTACGTTTAATTAGCCCTTAACCAAGGTGCCTACCTTTTCCCCAACAATCACTCTAAATAAATTACCAGGAGTATTCATATCAAATACAATAATGGGCAGTTCATTTTCCATGCACAAGGTAAATGCGGTCATATCCATGACCTTCAAATTTTTATTGATGCATTCTGCAAAGGAAATTTTAGAAAACTTGGTTGCAGCGGGGTCCTTTTCAGGATCAGCAGAATAGATACCGTCTACCCTTGTGCCCTTTAGGATTACATCTGCTTGTATTTCAATTGCCCTTAATGAACCCGCCGTATCAGTGGTAAAATAGGGATTGCCGGTACCTGCGCCAAAAATTACTACCCTTCCTTTTTCTAAATGCCTGATTGCCCTTCGACGAATATAGGGTTCTGCAATTTGCTCCATTTTAATGGCACTTTGTAAGCGTGTATAAACTCCCTCCTTCTCCAATCCACTTTGTAAGGCCATTCCATTAATCACCGTAGCCAACATGCCCATATAGTCACCTTGTGCCCGCTCGATACCTGTTTCCGCCTCATTCATCCCGCGGTAAATATTACCCCCTCCTATTACAATCGCTACCTGAACGCCCAAATCAATAATACTTTTAATATCCTTCGCATACCGACTGATTACCTGGCTATCTAAACCGAAATTTTTATCCCCCATCAAAGATTCGCCGGAAAGCTTGAGAAGTACGCGCTTAAATTTTGGTATCATATTGTTAAAATTTTAACGAAGATATATTTTTAAAATTATTTTACTGTCATTATTGAAAGAGATGCCTACAATAAACAGTTTTAAGCTGCTATCCATTAAAAAGGAAGCATACGTACTAATCTAGTAAATAGCAACTAGAGGCATAAAAAAAGCGAAACTTTCGTTTCGCTTTTCTAACTATTATTCGGATTAACCTAGGGCTACCCTTTTGAATTCGGTCACCTTTAAATCAGCATCGATACTTTTTAGATAATCAGCAACACTTTTGCTATTATCTTTTACAAAGGCTTGTGCCATCAAGGTATTGTCCTTAAAAAATTTATTGACTTTTCCTACGGCAATCTTCTCGGCCATTTCTGCTGGCTTACCTTCGGCTTTAATTTGCTCAATGGCGATCTCTCTTTCCCTAGCAATAGTTTCGGGGGCAATGGAAGTCTCGTCAACCGCCAGTGGATTCATTGCAGCAATTTGCATGGCTACATCCTTACCTGCGTCGCCAGCTTCTTTATTAAAACCTACCAATACACCCATGCGATTAGCTCCATGTATATAAGAGGCAACATAAGCTGCTTCTACACGTTCAAATTTGATAGCAATTTTTTCTCCAATAGCAGCCAATTTATCATTGATTAATTCGGCAACTTTTGTTCCATTGATTTCAACTTCATTTAAAGCTTCTGCAGAACTTACATTATTGGCGATGGCTGCATCCATAATACTTTGAGAAAATGCTACAAACTCAGCATTTTTACTCACAAAATCAGTTTCGCAACTGATACAAACAATCATACCAGTTTTGTTATCCGCTGTGGTTTTTGCTAAAATCACACCCTCTTTTGCTTCCCGATCACTGCGTTTAGCAGCTACCTTTTGACCCTGTTTACGCAACCAATCAATGGCTGCTTCAAAATCACCGTTACTTTCTGTCAATGCTTTACGGCAATCCAACATGCCTGCACCTGTTGACTGACGCAATTTATTAATATCTGCTGCTGTTATAGTTGCACTCATAATAATATTTTTAAATACAAAAATTCATTTGTAGTTACACAAATGAATTTTTGCTGAATTATAAATTTTTTAAAGTAAGAACTAAAAGATCAATCGTGAACATTTTGTACAATAAAGTTACCGGTAAGCTACCAATAACGAAAGCACTATTGAGTCACTTTCTATCTTGGTCCGGCTGCTCCACCACCAGCTGGCTTTCTTCCGCCTGCACCTGGACCTGCAATACGACGTTTAGCCGGTGCAGCACCTTTTGCCCTTTTATTTCTATCATCTCCACCGTCTGCTTTTTGTTCAAAACGAGCTGCTTTTGCTTCTGCACTTTCTTCACTATCACTGCTGCTGTCATCTTCATCCTTCTCTGCCTGACGCTCTGCCAAACCTTCTGCAATAGCAGCTGCAATGTAGTTTACAATGATAGCGATTGATTTGGTTGCATCGTCATTTGCAGGAATAGCAAATTCAACTTTATTAGGATCACAATTGGTATCTACCATACCAAATGTGGTAATATTCAAGCGCTTGGCTTCTGCTAATGCAATATGCTCATGCCCTATGTCCACCAAAAACAAGGCGGCCGGTACACGGCTAATTTGAGCAATACCGCCCAACACTTTTTCCATTTTATCCTTATCGCGCGTAAGTGTTAAACGCTCTTTTTTGGTCAGATTATCAATACTACCATCGTTCAGCATTTTTTCGATGCTCTGCATTTTTTTAACACTTTTACGAACCGTGTTAAAATTGGTAAGCATACCACCTAACCAACGCTCTGTTACGAAAGGCATATTGATGCGTTTTGCACAATCAGAAACGATTTCTTTTGCTTGTTTTTTGGTAGCTACAAACATTATTTTCTTTCCGCTTTTTGCAATTGATTTCAATGCAGCAGCAGTTTCCTGTAAACCTTCTACGGTTTTATTCAGGTCAATGATGTGGATACCTTTTTTCTCAGCAAAAATGTAAGGCAACATTTTAGGATTCCACTTCTTTTTCAAGTGACCAAAGTGAACGCCTGCTTCAAGAAGTTGCTGTTGTAAGGAAGTATTATTTTCCATTATAGTTATTTGAAAATTTGAAAATTTGAAAATTTGATAACAAACTGCCATTGCGCTCCACCGCAGCGGAGACAAAGACTTACCGTTTGCTGAACTGGAAGCTCTTTCTAGCCTTCTTACGTCCTGGTTTTTTACGCTCTACAGCACGTGGATCTCTTTTCAATAATCCAGCAGCTTTTAAAGCCGGGCGATAGTCTGCACTTACTTCGAGTAATGCACGTGCAATACCCAATTTGGTTGCTTCTGCTTGACCCTTGATACCTCCACCTTGCGCATTGACAATAATGTCAAATTTGTCGGAAGATTCTACCGTTTTAAGTGGTGCTTCCACCTGATTTTGCAGGTATATCAGCGAGAAGTAATTTTTGTAATCTTTGCCATTGATCGTTATTTTACCGTCTCCCTTGCTTAAGAACACACGGGTTACAGCTTCTTTACGACGACCAACTGCGTTTTTTTGCTTTTCCATTATTTCAATTTGAAAATTTGAAAATTTGAACGTTTAAAATTGTAGTAGCAAACGTTCAATTCAATTCGTTAGTGATTAAAATTTAAGTTCTACTGGTTTTTGTGCACCATGTGGATGCGCTGTACCTACATATACAAATAATTTTTTGTACATTTTGCGTCCTAAACGATTTTTTGGCAACATACCTTTAATCGCTCTTTCGATGATTACTTCAGGCCTGCGCTTTAAAAGATCTTTCGCTACTTCTTCCTTACGGCCACCTGGGTAACCACTAAAGTTGTCATAGATTTTTTCATTTAGTTTATTGCCGGTAAATTTGATTTTATCGCAATTGGTTACAATTACAAAATCTCCGCAATCAACGTGAGGTGTGTAATAGGCTTTATTCTTACCGCGAAGAATTGCCGCAATTCTAGAACACATACGCCCAACGGTTTGATTAGTACCATCAACCACATACCAGCTGTGAATAACGGTAGCCTCGTTCGCATGTTTGGTGGTGAAATGTAGTTTACTCATTGTATTTATTTTTAAGTGATGCCTTCGCTATCCCGTAGGCTTTTTTTTATGGACGGCGAAGGTAAGATGGCAATTGGTAATTTCCTATTAAATAGGGGATTTTTTTTAGAGGACCCTTGTAAGTAGCTGATTTTCAATAATAATTTTGACTAATTATTTTCATCACTAGGTAGCAGCGCCCTATAGTAAACGAAAAACATTCCTATTGCTGGTGCAAATTGCCGGAATAACCCCTATAAAAGTAAATCAACCTCCTGGCAGCCTTTTTATTTCCCTATGGCAATAAAAAAGCCAGCTCAAAAATTGAGCTGGCTTGATAAATAGAAAGTCTTCCCACTATTGCTTCACTAAAAATCGATTCCCACCCAGCTTTTCTTCTTTTTGCCGTATTTTTCAAAATTGAACTTATACAATTTACCCGGCCGATGGGGAACATCCTGTTCCATTTCATCGAGATCAATAAGCAAATCCATAGAAAAGAATTTTTTTCTAAAATTGCGCCGGTCCAATGTTACGTCTAAGATGGATTCATATAAATTCTGAAGGTCGCGCAAAGAGAATTTTTTAGGAAGCAAATTAAAACCCAATGGGTGCTCCTGCACCCTCTTTTGCAATTGCTTAAAACAGGTATCAAATATTTGTTGGTGATCAAAGGCTAGGTCTGTTACACTCTTGACATCATGCCAGTGCAATTCATTGTCTAATATATTCAACTTATGGTGCTGGACATTGATGAGTGAGCAATAAGCCACCGTAACTACCCTGCCAGCAGGATGCCGGCTCACTGTTCCAAACGTGCTTACTTGTTCAAGGTATACATCACTCAACCCGGTTCTTTGTTTCAATACTCGATAGGCCGCAGCATCTAGATCCTCACTCGGAAAAACCAAATCTCCCAACAATGACCATTTACCTGAATATTTCTTCAGGTCACTCCTTATAAGTAACACTTTTAATTTTTGTTCATCAAAACCAAATATGATGCAGTCCACTGATAATTCAATTCCATAGTTCTTTTCAAATCCAGAAAGAGTGGCTTGCCTTGATTTTAATCGCTGAATTTCATTATTGTTTTCCTTTGAAGCCATAGTTTATTTTACATCCTTAACCGAAAAGATATTGTTTAATTCATGCAAAAAATGAATGATTACTTATATTATTTTATTACCCCTTACCCTTTTACTCAATTTTAAATCCCATCTGCATTTCTTTATTTACAATACAACTGAATTGGTAAGCCCTATCCATTTTGACTTTACGACTATATTACAAATTATTGATTATCCAGCATCAATAACTATGTAAAGTAAAAACATTGTTCGACATAGCAAAAAAAGGGGGCGGGGTATTTTTAAAACCGCAGGCAACTTCATGGCTTCCAGCAAATCACAAGAGCAGTTTATTGGAATAGTGATTGTAACCAGTATTATCAACTTTATATAAACCAGTACTGCAATTCCACAGAGGAATTAAAAATGCTTAGTTCCCTCTTTTAAGCTAAAATCGGCAAGCGGCAGTTTATTTACGGCATCAAACCCTAAAATAGTACGCTGCTGCAATTTTAATTTTTAACTTTGATTCAGTAAAGCAACCATGAATCAATTACATCGCACAAAAGAACTACAGCAGCAAACAGCTGAATGGCTATCTGCACCCGGCTCCATTCATTTATCCAACATCGAACTCCTCAGGGATATTCTACGATGGCACGAATACCGTTATTATGTTCAAAATGACCCGCTGGTGAGTGATGCCGAATATGATAGCTTATTTAAAATTTTACAAAAATTTGAACTTGAGCACCCTGAAATAATAACGCCCGATTCGCCCACTCAGCGAGTAGGCGTTGGATTAGCCAATGATTTTGCCAAAGTTGAACACCTAGTGCCGATGCTGTCATTGGAAAACTCCTATAATGCAGCTGACCTACTGGATTGGGAAAGAAAAGCCTTAGAATTATCCGCACTAGACAGTATTGAATATTGTGTAGAACCTAAATTTGACGGAGCCAGCATTTCATTGATTTATGAAAACGACCTGCTCACCCGATCCGCTACACGCGGAGATGGTTCAGTCGGTGACGATATCACCCTGAATACAAAGCAAATAAAATCTGTTCCCCTCTCTGCTACATTCAGCAGCTATGGAATTGAGCAAATTGAAATAAGGGGTGAGGTGTTAATCAACAAAAAAAATTTTAAGGCCTACAATGAAAAGCTAATGGAAGAGGGTATTCCACCCTTTGCCAATCCAAGGAATGCAGCCGCAGGCTCCTTGCGAATCAAAGACACCCTTGTAGTCAGCAAAAGAAACTTAGAGGTTTTTTTATACCATGTCAGCTTTTCCACCAGCGCAGCACCACATTCCGAAACCGGCACCTTGATTAAACAACCGAAAACACATTCGGGAATGCTGGAAATGCTATGGGA
>CANJAW010000166.1:0-6469 GCA_947472215.1 Chitinophagaceae bacterium | reverse complement strand
GGTAAGCAGATATAAATTACAACAAAAGATTCATACTGCATATATAAAATGATAACTACAAAATGTTACTATAAAAATACGGCCCGCATTGAAAACAATGCAGGCCGTATCAAAATCAACAATTCATTGAAAGGGATTTAGTTGAGATCCCAAAAAATCTTAGTAGTAAGTTTGTCCTTAGCAGTTACTGCATTGTAATTGACAGTATTGTAAGTTTTCTCACTAGCAGCATAAAACCACCTTACCGGAGGTAATGTCTGAGCGTTGGCAGCATCAGACCAGAAAGTTAAAGTAGGCGCATCAAATCTTCTGATTTCTGCCCAATTTTCTTCTGGTTGAACTACGTTAAAATGAATCCATTTTTGCGTGGCAATTAACTTCAATTTATCTGCTTGAGTCAATGCAAGGTCCCAGCTAATAGCCGTCTTGGCTGAATAAGCAGCAATTTCAGCATCAGTGGTAGCAGTAAGTGCACCGGATGCATTATCATTACTCAAAGTTCTTACTAGGTAGTAAAATTTAATTGAATTGGAAATACCTGCATTATAGGCAGTTTTAGCAGAGGCTGCATTTCCAGCTTTTAAATAGGATTCGCAAGCTAAAAAATTAACTTCAGCAGCATTAATCAAAACGCCAGGGAAATACTGATTACGAGTTAAAGTAGACCAGTTGTACAAAGCCAACGTACCTCCACTAACTAATAGATCCTGAGCAGTTGAGGTAAGCGATGGATTCAAACCAACATATGCACCTGCAACTGCACTAGCACCTGGTTGGAAAATTGCCCTTAACCTTGGATCAGCATTGGTATTCATATGATCGATTATGGCCTTACCAGCAACGTTTCCGCTCCAGTCTTCCAAGCCACTCCTAAAACCACTTGAGTTAATATTAGAGTTCAAGTTGGTAACATCGATTTGAATATTGCTGGTGTTGTCAGCAACAACCGGATAAGTAGCAGCGCTACCTAAAATATCAGCAGTTTCCGAAGTGTACCTAGATTGGAAAGTAGTAACACCCGATACCCTAGTCAACATACGTAAACGAAGAGAATTACAATACTTTTTCCAAGCAGTAATATCTCCATTATTTACGATATCCTGATTTTTGAAACCGATAGCAATTCCAGCACTAACAGTAATCGAATTCAATTCTACAGCAAATGCTTTTAAATCGTCGAGCATTTTTGTATAAACGGTTTCGGGAGTATCATATTTAGGTAAAGATTTGGTATAATCTCCACTATTGGCACTCAACATACCTGCTTCTGAAAAAGGAATATCACCATGTAAATCAACCACTTTTTGGGTGGCATCATATAAATATATGGCCGCAGTAATCATATAAATGCGCTTTTCTTTTTGATCAGCAGCACTTAACTTGGAATACACTTTTTGCAATTCCCTGTATTGGGCAAGCAAACTATAGTAATTACCCCAGCGATCGGTGATACCGGCAGCACCTGGTACATATTGTGCGGTAGAGTTAACCCAACCAACAGCTTGTGTATAGCGGTTGATGGTAGTTCTAAGCACTACAAAATAATTCCAGTAGGAAGGTAGAACATACTCACGATTGGTAACCATAAAACCCGCAAACTGTTTTTCTACCGTAGTTTCAGAAATTTTAGATGGATCTGCATAGCTGTCTGCAAAGTCAGCCTTTTTGCAAGCGACAAACCCAAGGGTAAGCGCTACGGCCATCATCAACAATGTTTTTTTCATATAAATAATTTTTAGTTGTTATTTTTAAAATGAACTTAGAAACTTGCCCTTAGCATTACACCATAGGATCTGGTAGATGGGTTAGTACCAACGTTGGTAAGTGTTTGAGCCCATCTTGAACCTGCTGTTGTTTGTTCAGCATCTAAATCTTTTAAAGTTCTGTACAGATAGAATAAGTTACGTCCGAATACAGAAAACTGAAGTTTTTTAGCACCAATTTTACTAGCAAATTTTGCAGGTAAACTATACCCTACAGAAAGTTCTCTAAACTTTACGTAACTATTCTTTTTGATATACAGTTCATAGCGTGTATTAGGACTGTACTGAGGTCCACCCCAATTGTATACATCCCAATAATAGGCAGCTTGTGAAACTAAGTAATCACTTTTGGTACCATCGGTTTTAACACCTGGAAGCAACATGCCATCGTTGCGCACGATTTGACCTGCTGGTCCAGTTGCTGAACTAGTCAGGATTTTTTTACCAGTTGCATCTTCATAATAACTTAAACCACCATGTGCTTTATCCATACCTGTCAAACTCTCTTCTAACAATCCACGGCTTATCATCCAGTTGATAGCAGTTGGCATAACATAACCACCCAACCTGAAATCAATCATCACATCCAATGTGAATTTTTTGTAATTCAATGAGTTGAAAATACCACCCACTACTTTAGGCATTGCATTACCAATTTTTACCATTTTATCTGGATCAACATGGTACTCACCATTTGGATCTACAATTAAACCGCCATTAGATGCTGTTGCAACAGGATGTGCATAAAAATCACCCATTGGCTGACCAACTACTGATTTTAACTGTGCAGCATTACCATCATAATCTGCGTGTAATAATTCGGTTGAATTATTAGCTAGCTTTTCAACTACGTTTTTATTATTTGCGAAATTGATACCAGCTTCCCAAACAAAATTCTTTGTTTTAATTGGTGTACCAGTAATCGAAATTTCAATTCCCTTATTTCTTAAAGTACCCACATTAGATAAAACAGAAGTTGCACCTGAAGTTCCAGGAATTGTTAACGGCAAAATCTGATCTACAATCTGGGCATTGTAATAAGAAACATCTAAACTTAAGCGATTTTTTAAAAACTTAGTTTCCAAACCAAATTCAATTTCATGTTTAACCTCCGGTTTGATAACATCGTTACCAAAATTAGATGGAAGATTAGTATAAAGAACTGGTTGACCACCTGTTTGCTGAACACCCAAAGTACTTTGGTTGTATGCAATGTTGGCACTGTACATATCTGGATAATTACCCACGATACCCCATGATGCACGCAATTTACCATAACTGATAAATGAAGGCAAATCAAGTGCCTGTGTGAATATGAAACTAGAATTTACAGAAGGATAAACAAAACTATTGTTGTTTGGATTCATTGTTGAAGTCCTATCTCTACGAAGAGTTCCTTCTACAAAAAGGTAATCTTTATAATTTGCGTTAACCGTTCCAAGATAGGCATCCTTTACAATGGAATATCTTGAAGACCCACTCCATGGTGTATTGATGGAAGCGGCCATATCAAATAAATTTTCTGTACTTAAACCACCATCGGTACCCCTTGACATGGTATTTCCGATTTCTTTATTGGCGGTATAACCACCCATAGCATTCAGTTCAAGATCGTCGTTGATTTTTTTGGTATAAGTCAACAAAAGATCTCCATAAAGAATGCTGTTAGAGTAACTGCTCATTCCAAAACCTCCAGAGTTTCCGAAAGCCAAAGGAATTTCAGTGCTATATTTAGATTCCGTTCTTTGAGAAGTGAAATCCGTAGCAATTCTTGCACGAAGTTTGAGGCCTTTACTGATTTGGTAATTATTAGTCATACTAGCAATTACACGGTTACTGTACTCATCTTCATTGTTTTCTTTTACTCTCCACATGTAATCCATGATATCACCCTTAAATCCGGAATATTTTATATTCTCTAATGGAGTTAAACTTTGATCACCATCAGTTCTGTAGCGATATCCTTTACTTGTTTTGTATTTATCAACATACCAGGCACCATTGTCAAATGTTCCGATCATACCGGTAAAATTGTTCATTAAACGGTCAATAGAATAAGGACGATTGTGCGTGTGTTGATTGATATAATTCACCAACAAATCTGTAGAAAACTTAGCACCCAATTTGAAAGAACTAGTAAGGTTGGCAATGTTCTTAGTATTCTCTGAACCTAAACTCAAACCTTGGTTTCCCTGGTGGGTTAAAGAAAGACGAACATTTGAATTTTCAGTAGCCTGCGACATTGCAACGCTTACACTTGAATTGCTAGCTGCTTGGAATAAGGCAGCGTAATTATCAGTTTGAGCTGAATAAGGACGCATTTTGCCATCCCAGGAAAGCACTGGCTTACCATCGAAAATAGCACCAAAATTGATTGACCTATTGGGCAAACTTCTAGTTTCTTTTGTACCGTCATTATTCAAATCCAAATACACGAATCCCGCTTCATCCTGACCCATATCAGCGACATTTTTTGGAGCTCCCATACCTCTTACGTGTTGGTATCTTGGTAAATAAGCAATATGATCGGTACTGTAATTAGCTGTTGCATCAATATTAAATCCTTTCTTACCTTTTCCTGTTTTAGAGGTAATTAATACTACTCCATTTACAGCTTCAGAACCATACAACGCTGCGGCAGAAGCCCCTTTTAAGATAGAGATGGTTTCAATATCTTCGGGATTGATATCCAATAAACCATTTCCCCTGATACGTTGGTCACCCCAATAGTTGTTGTTACTTACCTCACCATCACGAATTGGCACACCATCCATTACAATCAATGGCTGACTTTTACCAGTAATGGAATTGATACCACGAATAGTGATATTTACAGCACTAGTAGCTCCACCTGGACTAGCAGCGATGCGAACACCGGGTGCTTTACCATATAGGGCAGCAGCAAAGTTAGGAGAACCTGCTTGCGTAAGTTCTTCTGCTTTAATAGTGCTCACAGCATATCCAAGCGCCTTTTGTTGCTTAGTAATACCAAGCGAGGTTACCACCACTTCATTCATGGCAGCTGTTCCAGCCTGTAACACAATGGCCATTTTTTCTGTAGCTGCTACCTCTTGAGTAGTAAAGCCTACATAAGAAATTACCAATGTAGATTTGGGATTTACTTTAATAGTAAATTTTCCCGTTTGATCGGTTACTACCTTGTTGGCAGTTCCTTTTTCAGCAACGGTGGCACCTACCAAAGCAACATTGCTGTTGTCTTTTAAGACCCCCGAAACTGTTTTCTTCACCTGAGCAAGCAACATAACATTGCAAACTAACAGGCTCGCAAGAACCAATAGTAATCGTTTTTTTGTTTTTTTCATTGCAGTTGTTTTAATTGTTAAAAAGTAAGAAGTAAACTCAAATTGATTATTAAAAAATTTTGATTTCATTAAAATAAATATTTAGGCTGAATGACTATTGGGTGAATAACCATCAAAGTTTTCCATCACCAATGCCGCAGCCCCAATTTGCTCTGCACTTATACCAAGTGTAGATAGTACAATTCGGGTATTTTTGAAAAGCCTTTCAATACAATGTTCATTAAGCGCTTGTTGAATCGGAGCATTCCACACCTTCCCTGCTGTAGATCCCCTACCACTAAGGATAATCAGCTTTGGGTTTAACAAATGAATTAACACCGCTACCCCTTTTCCAATATTATATCCAGCCTGTGAAAAAATTTCTGTTGCAAACTGATCCCCTGATTTTGCAGCCTTAATAATGGCATCACAAGCCAATTCTGGATCGTCGAAAGAAAGAGAACCTAATTTTGAAAGCCTTCCATTACTAATTCCTTCTTTTGCTTTCTCAATGATTAATAATAAGGAGGTTTCTGTTTCAAGGCAACCGATTTTACCGCAGCTACACAGTTTACCATTTAAAAAAAGAGGTATATGACTAAATTCTCCCGCGAACCCTTCTTGACCGTGATAGAGAGAACCACCAATGATTAACCCTAGACCAACTCCCCAACCAATATTAATGACCATAGCATTTTGTTCCCCTTTTGCAGCACCAAAACGATACTCCGCCAAAGCAATTAAACTGGAGTCATTATCAATAAAAACTGGAATACCCAATTTTTCAGCAATCATTTTGGTAATACTTTTATTGTTTGGGAGTTGCAAAAAAGAATAATTCACCCCTTTTTTAACATCCACAAAACCCGGCATACCTATACCAATACCTACAAATTTATTCTTGGGAATACCCGATCCAAGCACTACTTGCTCAATTTTGTTTTGCAAAACTCCTAAGGCATTGGGATTTTCGTATAAAGGCAAAACAATTTTTTCAATCGGAGAAACAAAATTATTTTGCATATCCATGATAGCAATTTTTGTAACAAACTGGTCCATAGCCACTGATACAAGAAACATTGCATTAGCCTTAAGGGAGTAAGTAAGTGGCCTTCTACCACCCTTAGATTGGGCAAAGCCAGATTCGATTACCAAATTTTCAGCAATCAAATCCTCAATTAGTTGAGATGTAATGGGAAAGCTTTTATTGATCTTTTCGCTCAAGGATACGCAAGAAAGATGATCCTCAAAATAGAGCTCCTTTAAAATTTTATTGCGAAAAAGTTTTTTCTTTTCAGTCATAAATTGCAAGCAAAACAATCATTGATTGGATTCAATATAAAATGAAGATAGGGAAACTTCTTAAATAATTAAATAAGTTTACGATTAATATTTATATTTTAT
>CANJAW010000165.1:0-6491 GCA_947472215.1 Chitinophagaceae bacterium | reverse complement strand
TGGGGTGAAGCCCTATAACGAATTAGGATATGTGCCAGCTGATAAGTTTGGCGGAAGTGCAGCTAAAACGTTGGAATATGCTTATGCAGATTTTTGTTTACATGAATTAACCACCGCTCTTCATAAACCGAAGGATACCATTGAGAAATTTGGCAGACGCTCGCAGAATTACAAAAACCTGTTTGACCCTGCCTATAAATTAATGCGTGGACGAAACGAGGATGGTAGTTTTCAAAATAATTTTAATCCACTAAAATGGGGCGGTGAATTTGTCGAAGGTAATGCTTGGCATTATAGCTGGAGTGTTTTTCATGATTTTAATGGCTTGTCAAAATTGATGGGTGGACATAAAAGTATGGAAAACATGTTGGACAGTGTTTTTAATCAACCACCCATTTTTGATGGCAGTGCTTATAGGGGTGGAGTAATTCATGAAATGCTAGAAATGCAGGTGATGAACATGGGGCAATATGCCCATGGTAATCAACCTATTCAACATATGATTTATATTTATGACTACTGCGGGGCTCCATGGAAAACACAATTTCATGTGAGGGATGCTATGAATAAATTGTACAAACCTACGCCCGATGGATATTGTGGCGATGAAGACAATGGTCAAACGAGTGCCTGGTATGTTTTTAGTGCAATGGGTTTTTATCCTGTTTGTCCGGGTTCCAATCAATATGTACTAGGCGCTCCTCTTTTTAAAAAAATCACTTTACAATTAGAAAACGGAAAAAAATTCATTGTGGAGGCCCCTCAAAATGATGAAAAAAATGTATACATTCAATCTGCATTTTTGCGGGGAGCGGCTTACAATAAAAATTATATCAACCATTTTGAAATATTAAAAGGAGGGACATTGCGCTTTAATATGGCTAATGAACCTAATGTAAAAAGAGGGGTGAAGAAAGAGGAAGCTCCCTTTTCTTTCACAAAATAAATTTCATGTAATTTTTCACTAATCGTATTATTCTGTTTTTAATCATTACTTAAATCAACTACTAATGAAAAAAGAAAAAAAGAGTTCCGTTACCAGAAGAGATTTTGTAGGTACTACTGCTAAAGCATTTACAGCTTTTTTAATATTGCCTAGGTATGTGTTAGGAGGTAAAAGACCCGATGGATCCTCCTATATTCCACCCAGTGATATGATTAACCTTGGATTTATTGGAACAGGCAAGCAGGGTCGTGGTTTGACATCTGCATTCATCAATACTGGTCAATCCAAAATTGTGGCCATTAGTGACGTGTACCATGCTAAAGCCTTGTTGACGCTAGATTCAATAAAATCGAAATTTGTTAAAAATCCTACTCTTGGAACTTATTCCGAAATCCCCATTTACAACGATTTTAGAGAATTATTAGCTCGAAAAGATGTAGATGCGGTGGTAATTGCTACCCCTGATCATTGGCATGCTGCCATGGCTGTAAGAGCTGCAGAAGCAGGAAAGGATATCTTTTGCGAAAAGCCTCTATCCCATACCGTTAGAGAAGGTCGTGCAATGGTAAATGCAGTCCGAAAGAATGACCGGGTTTTTCAAACGGGAAGTATGCAGCGTTCATGGCCTGAATTTCGTCAAGCAGCCAATTTAATCAGAAATGGTTATATCGGTGAAATTAAAAGCGTACGGGTGAATGTTGGTCCACCTCCAACACCTTACGATCTTGCAGTTGAACCTATTCCAGATGGACTGGATTGGAGTAAATGGCTTGGGCCTAATGAGCCAGCAGCGTTTAATTCTGAATTAGCTCCTCCTACATCAAAGGATGTTTTTCCCAATTGGCGCAATTACCAAGAATTTGGGGGAGGAGGGGTTTGTGATTGGGGAGCACATATGTTTGATATCGTACAATGGGCATTAAACATGGACCATAGTGGTCCAGTAGAAGTGATCGCTCCTGATGGCAAGGATCATACATCCCTTACCTTTCGTTATGCAAACGGTATTACCATGACACATGAAAAATGGGAATGGAACAATGGCATTCATTTCATTGGTACTGAAGGGGAGCTTAAGGTAAAAAGAGGGAAAATTGAAACTAATCCTATTGGATTGAAAGACCAGCTTATTGCTGAATCAGATAAAAATGTGTACAAAAGCGAAGATCATTACAAGGACTTTTTGAATGCAGTGCGGAAACGAACTATGCCGATTTGTGATGTAGAAATTGGTCATCGTACTGCTTCTGTTTGTAATCTTGGAAACATCGCTTATCAACTTGGTCGTTCGTTGAAGTGGGATCCTGTTAAGGAATCCTTTAAAAATGACAAGCAAGCCAATGCGTTGCTTGGAAGAGCCATGCGTAACGAATGGGCAATTAAAATTTAATGATCCGCTATATAGAAATATTACTTTGGAGTAATAGCATTCAATGAAATTACAATATATACTAATTGTCTGCTGCAGCCTCTTAAGTTGCAGCAGACATACTCAACCTATTCAACCAGGTAATGGAGTAGTGCCGCATGAAAGAAAAATCAGTTGGAAAACTCAATCTGATTTTGCTGATAAAAATTTTAGTGCTTGGGCCAATAAATCTATTTCTATTGATAAGTTGAATGGAAAAGGTGTTTCTCCCAGAATCTTACTGGCAAAACTGCTTCTAAAAAAAGATATCCCTAACGTTAATTATTTACTTACAAAACTAAAGGTGTGGGGTGTATCTGGATCTTCTTGGGCTTTCAATAAAAAGGGTGATTATGATTTTACCCTTACCCCATTAACCACTTTGTTGTTTTTATTGGGCGATCAGCCATCCATTCTTTACCCTGCCACAAAGGAGTATTTACTTACCACATTGCTTTCCGAATCAGGCAATCAATTTAGGTATAAGGCTCCCAAAACATGGGGAACATTTGATGAAACAGAAAATCATATACTGATGACTGAAGGATCTCGCTACCTTAAAAATAGATGGATCATGCTTCATGGTAATTCAACTGCTTTGTATAATAATATCGACAATGGAATGGAAGCAAAGCTACTTTCGTTTCTAGAGGGGATTAATTCGGGTGGATTATATGAATTCAATTCTATACCCTATAGCGGCTATACCATTACTGCCCTACTAAATTTAGAAGCATTTGCGTCTGAAAAGGTGAAACTAGCAGCTCGGAATGTTTTGGATTACATGAATTGGACTTATGCACTTGGCTGCTATCAATTCAAGCATTATCCACCCATGAGAAGACGCTATGAAAAAGCTTCCATCACTTCTATCACAACAGACTATCATTCTGTGTTTTTAAAAGCCTGGTTAAGTTATTTGCCTTTAAGCCATTTCAGTGGCAATGAGCAAATAGGGGATCCTCATGCATTGATGGCTTCTTGTTTACCTTATCGTCCGGCTGATAAGGTGGTAGATTTGATATTTAATAAAGGGGATGGCTATTTTGTTAAAATTGGTCATGGCAAAAATTCATGCCCAGAAATATATGCTGCAGGGAAAAAATATTTACTTTCTTCTGGCGGAGCCAATCGGGGGAAGTTTTCGGAAATCATCGCAAGGCCTATTTGTTTATTTTTACCCGATTCTGCGAAAGATCTTTCCCAAGTTATTCATCTTTCAGGACCTGGAACAAATTTTATGGGTTGGAATAATACGGGTGTGTACAAAAATTTTGCTTGTGCTGCTGGACCAGTATATGTTCCTGAATCATTCAAGCCTTTACTGAAAACAGCCATATGGACAATTTATTCGCTATCTGATAGCCTCCTAGTTGCTGTACATTCCAAAGTCTCTTTTGGTTTAGTAGCTATATTTAATAGAATTGACACAGATAGGTTGCTTTCTACATTGATTGAATGTAATCCTGACAGTAACCTGCTCAATACTCGTTTTCAATTTCCTGGTGGCCAATTGTTACATTATGATGTACTTGCCCCCAATAATCAATGGGTAATTATTTCGGCTAATAATATAATAGTCAACCGCGATTTTGATCAATGGCCATTGATTGAATCAAGTTTTGAATAAAATGAATTATCTATTTTTTGAAGATGGATAGGTTCCAATAGTGGAGTTTCCTATTGTTTAATCACTAGTCTGGTACAAGAAAACATTGTATTAAAATAAGCGGAAAGAGGTCATTTTCAAATAATATCAATAAAGTATTAGTAGGTTTAGGATACATTCTTTATCCTGTCTACTGTTGAATTTCTTTCTATTAATACGGACTCTAAAATTGTTTTCTCTACAATATAGTCGTATCCTTTTTTTTCTATTAATTTAAATAAAATAGAAGCTGCTTCCCGACCGATTTCAAATGCCGGTTGTGTAATGGTGGTGAGGGATGGATTTAAAAAAGCTGCTGTTTGTAAGTTGGAAAATCCTATAATTTTAACATTTTTTGGAATTGATAATTTTAATTCTTCACAAACACCATAACTAGCAATTGCCAATTTCTCTACAGAGGCAAATATGCCATCGGCTTTGTTTTTACCGGTAAGCAGTTTTTTGATTAATAAACTATTTTTTTCTTCATCATTGGTGCAATGAACGATCAAACTTTCTGTTGACTGGATGTCATTTTTTGCAAGTGCTGCCAAATAACCTTCCATTCTTTTCTTGGTTATGGAAAGATTGGGGTAAATCGATAGAAAAGCGATTCGCTTACATCCATTTTTTATCAAGTGCTCGGTAGCTTTAATACTGCTGTTGTAATCATCGGTTGTTACCTTGGGAGCATCAATATTCTCTGAAACCCGGTCAAAAAATACCAATGGTATTTGTTTGTCCTTTAATTGGTCTAAATGAGTAGAATGATCTGTTTGATTGGTAATGGACATCAATACGCCATCCACTCTACCACTTTGAACTATTTGGGTAATGGCCAATTCTTTTTGGATATCTTCATGAGTAAGATATATCAATACATGGTATCCTTTCTCTTGAGCAATGGATTCAATTCCATTAATAGCCAATCCGAAAAAATTATTGGCTATTTCAGGTATAATTACCGCAATTGTTTTGCTTTTTTGCTTTCTTAAGCTACTGGCAAATGGATTTACTTGGTAATTCAGTTCCTTTGCTTTTGCCAATACTTTGGCTTTTGTGGTTGCACTAATTTCATGACTATCTCTAAGTGCCTTGGAAACACTCGAAATGGATAAATTTAATTCTTTGGCTAGCTGTTTGAGATTCATCTAATAACTTGAACAAATGAAATTAACGAAAAACTACGATAACGTTTTCGTGAATTTTAAAAAATTTGTTAGTAAATCACCAAAAAGTACTATTTTAGTTAACAAATTCTTTTAGCATCCAATGTATCAAAGCCCAGTTGCTGTTTCTAAATCACTAACACCGAAACCTGCACCAGCAGATATTACATCTGTAGCAAAATCTTTGCCTAGTGGACAATCGATTCAATTGGAGGCAAATTTAGAGCAACGTACTTCAATTGTGGATTTTGATCAAAATCTAGGAAAGTCCATACCAAGTTCTCCTTTTCAGTTTAAATTTATCAATGGTATCCCAACCAATAATCATCCCATTCAAAGAAAATCGGCATCTACTTGGGCATTTCAGCTTAAACCTGTAACAGTTAATTCAAGTGCTGCTTTACCTATTCAAAAGGCCTCTGCACCAACTAATAAAACTGGTTTGCCTGACCAATTGAAATCCGGTGTCGAAAGCCTTTCAGGGATGGCAATGGACGATGTTAAAGTTCACTATAACTCTGATAAGCCCGCTCAACTTCAAGCGCATGCTTATGCACAAGGTACTGATATACATGTGGCTGCAGGTCAAGAAAAGCACTTACCCCATGAAGCTTGGCATGTGGTACAACAAAAGCAAGGAAGGGTACAAGCTACTACCCAATTAAAGGGTACCGTGCCAGTCAATGATGATGCAGGTTTGGAGCGGGAAGCAGATAGGATGGGGGCAAAGGCAGTTCAAATGAAAATGGTTGATTCTTCCCCATTGAATATTTCCAAATCTGAAAATGCAATTAAGCACAATACTCCTGCTCAATTGGTAAAAGGAACAAAAAAAGTTACCAATCCTGAAGGATTTGATGAATCAGATGTTTATGATTCTAAGAATCAACAAAATAGCCAGATGTCAAATCCAATGAAAGGCTTAAGCGAAGATAAAAAAGCTGCATTGGATGCTTACCTTGCAAAGGAGCCCCGAAACGCAATAACTGAACAAGATTTAGATGATGAAGAATTTAATGATAGGTTACCAGAAATGGAAACCCGAAACGCAATAACTGAACAAGATTTAGATAAGGACGAAATTAAGGGGTTACTAAATGAGATTCAGGCTGATGCTGATCCTGAAGGATTGTTTTCTGCTTTTGAAGGCAAAAGACACGATATGCATACTAAGGCTTCAAAAATTCTAACTGGAAAAATAGATGTTAATGAATTTTACAAAGCTAAACCTGCATATGGCATTTTAGGTGTTGGTAAAGGTCCCAACCCTGATCTTCCAAGTGGTAAAATTAAGGATGACGAGAGCGATAAATCTATCGG
>CANJAW010000164.1:0-6536 GCA_947472215.1 Chitinophagaceae bacterium | reverse complement strand
TTTTATCGGGACAAATTTACTAGGGTAAAAAATAGTAGCAATACCGCTTATATGAAGTCGTTGGATTCTGCAGCAGCAATATTGCCTATTGATCACAATGGAAATTATCGGTCCTATTATTTTTTGGCAAAAACTGATTTTCAGGAACCGCTTACCACCCATGCAGATCATTTTGAAACCAATGCGGGATATAGTATTGCTAGCTACTCAAAAGGAGCAGTTTTTATTGAGCAACTAGGGTATATTGTAGGTGCTGATAGGAGAGATAAAATCATGTTGGAATATTATACTCAATGGCGTTTTAAACATCCCAATTCCAGTGATCTGATTAAACTTGCTGAAGATATGAGTGGAATAAAACTGGATTGGTACAAAGAATATTGGTGTACTACCACCAAGACAATTGATTATGGAATCGATAGTTTGTGGGAAGAAGGGGGCGTTTCCAAAATCCGATTGATAAGAAAGGGTAAGATGCCTATGCCGATTGATTTTCGCCTTAGCTTCAAGGATGGCACCACCGAAATGCATTACATTCCACTCAATTTAATGTATGGCTCAAAACCTACTGAAAATGCTGCTGAAATCAGAGAAGAACATGCTGCTTGGAGATGGACTCATCCCACTTATATAGTAACGTTTAAAAGGAGATTAGCCGATTTAAAAAGGGCGGAAATTGACCCGTCCAAAAGGATGGCTGATATAGAGCAGCGTAGTAATTTATTACAACTTAATTGGTGATACCCTTATTGAAGAATTGCCAATTTTAAATTGGCTATAAAATAAATAACCATTCAATAAAAGCAATTCCCTTTTTTGTAAAAAATCTATGGAGCAAATAACTATCAGGCGGGCGACTGTGGCGGATGCGGTAAAGCTTTCTGCTATTTCAATTCAAACATTTTACGATACTTTTACCGGTACTTGTACAGAAGAAGATATGGATTCATTTTTGAAAACCTATTTTCATTTAAAACAGGTGCAGTTGGAGTTGAGTAATGAAAATGATTTTTATTACCTCGCAGAGCAGGAAGGTAAGGTAGTGGGCTATTTACGTTGGATGGAGGATTATACCAATTTTCCTCATATGAAACAGTGGAAGTCCCTAGAACTTAAAAGAATTTATGTTTTGAAGGAATTTCATGGCAAAGGAGTGGCTCAGCAATTAATGGATTTTGCATTACAATATGCGAGGAATAATTCGTATGAAGTAGTTTGGCTAGGGGTTTGGGAACACAACCTTCGAGCACAAAAATTTTATGAAAAATATTTGTTTGTCAATTCGGGTCATACCCACGATTTTCCAATTGGGAACACACCACAAACAGATTGGTGGTTTTGGAAATTCCTTTAATCTACTTGGTTAATATTTTTTTTAAGCGTCGACTATTTATTGATCAATGGTAATGGTACGTATAAAAAAATCAGTTGAAGGCTTGTGAAAATGAAAGTAATATAGGGTAAGGGCTACCTTATCTTCCATAAAAAGCATTAACGGCTTCAATCCTATTGCCTACGTGCAGCTTTTCGTAAATATGATAAACATGTTTTCTAACCGTTTGTGGACTGATAAATATTTGCTCTGCAATTTCTTTGTATATTAATCCTTTGGCAAGCATTTCAAGTATTTCTTTTTCTCGCTTTGACAATAAATCAAGCGAATCTTTTAGTGAAGGAGCAACTGCTGGATTTTGAAAATGGGTAACCACTTTTCTAGCTATTTGGCTGCTCATTGGCGACCCACCTTCTTGTAATTCTTTTATTGCATCTAGTAATTTATCGGGAGCAGTTTTTTTAAGAATGTAGCCGCTGGCACCAGCATTGAGCGCTTCAAAAATTTTTTCATCTTCTTCATAAATAGTGCACATCATAAATAAGACTTCTGGCATATCCCTTTTTAGCTGTTTTACCACTTCGATACCGCTGATGCCTCCTAAATTGATATCCATCAGTACAATGGCCGGCTTAAAGAGAGGGATTTGTAACAAGGCTTCCTCCCCATTGATACAGGTACCGGCAAGCGAATAGCCATCAGACATTTCAATAATTTGTTCCAGTGCCTGCCGGATATCATTATTATCTTCCACTATCGCTACTGATATATTCATGAAATGTGAAGTTCAATAAAAATTTAATAGAAAACAATACCCTAAAGGGTGTATAGGTTGTTCTTTATCAGAAAAGGCTATATGGCAACTTGTAATAAAAATTTATCCTTAAAGAAGGGAGTCTCAAATATTTTTTCGATTTCCCAAATCCTTGGTTTGCAGTTGCTTTCAAAAATTTCTTGTGCCAAATCACCTCCTTTCAGGCAAATGAGTCCATTTGGTTTACTGCCTTTTTTCAATAGGGGCTTACTCCACCACCAAAGGTCCTTTAGTGGGGCAACCGCCCTAGAAACCACTACATCAAATTTCCTGTTTTTAATTTCTTCGGCTCTACCATGTTGGGTACTTACATTTTGCAGGCCAATGGCAGCTGCTATTTCATTCACTACTTTTAGTTTTTTATTAATGCTATCTACCAAATGGAATTGAGTGGCTGGAAAAAAAATGGCCAACGGAATTCCGGGAAATCCGCCACCACTTCCTAAATCCATGATTTCCATTCCTGGAGCAAATTCAAACTGGGTAGCAATGGCAAGAGAGTGGAGCACATGGTGTTCATAAAAATTATCCATATCCTTGCGTGAAATGACATTTATTTTTTCGTTCCACTCACTATATAACCCTTTCAACGCATTCATTTGCTGCAGTTGAGCTTCAGTAAAATCGGTGAAGTATTTTTGAATTGTTTCCATGCTTTTTTTGCTTGCGTATTGAAATTTCAGTAAGAACTATTTAAAAAGGTAACAGCTTATTATTTCCATCCACCCTTTGGCTTCATTATCAAAGTAGTGGAAAAAATGAAATAATAAAAAAACATCCATATATCCAACAATAAAAAAAACGGAAATAAGTCTTTTTCATTTAATTTTTTCATAGCAGGGTATAACATGATTGCTTGAATGATAAAGCGGAAGGAAAAAACCAGTAGGCTCCATTGCCAGTTATAAAAAACTAGGGCCGCTACTAATAGTGGGTAAAATAAAAAATGGGAAATAGAATAAATCCCTAATAAAAATTTGTGTAGGGGGCGGTAATACTTGGCAGTACTATAATGCCTTCTTTTTTGTTTTATCCACTGGCTCCAAGAGGCAGGAGCGTCACTTAATGTAAATGCCTCGGGTGAAATATTGATATTGGTATTTGTTTTGGTTGCCGCTGTATTGATAAACAGATCATCATCTCCACTGGCAACATGGTTAAATGCGGAGAAACCCTTGTGTCTAAAAAAAATTGTTTTTTTGTAACTCAGGTTTCTTCCTACTCCCATGTAAGGGTTTCCAGCCAATGCATAAGTAAGGTATTGTAATGCTGTGTGAAAGGTCTCCCATCTAACCAACCGATTGAGTAAGCCTTTTCTTTTATGGTAAGCACCATAGCCCAATACAATTTCTGTTGAGTCGTCAAAGCTTTCCTGCATTTTTTCTATCCAGTTTTCACTGGCAGGCACACAATCCGCATCAGTAAGTAAAACGATTTCATATTTTGCAGTTTTGATACCCACACTTAAGGGGAATTTTTTTCCCGTAATCAATATTGCTTCCTGCTTTAATTCCACTACTTTCAAATGCTTGAAACTTCGTTCAAACTCTTCCAATAAGTATTTACTATCGTCAAATGAATTATCATTAACCACAATTACTTCATGAGAAGTTGAATATTTCTGCAGCAGTGATCCGGGAAGGTTTTTTGCCAAGTTGGCTGCTTCATCTCTGGAACAAATAATTACAGATACCGGATGTGTTTGCGAATTGTTTTTAGCCGCGGATTTGTGAAAAGCGAGTCGGGAAAAGAAAAATAGGTAATAGGAAATCTGAATGAGTGCGGTACTACAAAACAGGAAGAATATAATCTCCTGCCAATGCAGAAGAAAGTAAGTTAGATTCATAGATGCAAAAATAGGTGGTTCTTGAAATTTTACCCATTTTTAAACAGAGTGAATCTAAGGGCAATCAAAAAATCCTTTGCCTCAACTCCTTCGCCTCTGTAGTCTAAAATAACGTTGCCAGCAACTCAATGTTGGTGTAAGTGGTAAGCGTGAGGACCTATTTGATTAAATAAACAATATTTTTGTAACCCGCTTATTATTGCGGGCTAATTTTTTTATGGCAGCACTACAATTTGAATTACAACATTCTGATGCTCATTCCAAGGCGAGGGCAGGTAAAATGGTAACTGATCACGGAGAAATTCAGACCCCTATTTTTATGCCTGTGGGAACCGTTGGGAGTGTGAAAACAGTTACCCAGCAACAATTACAACAGGATGTAAAGGCTCAGATTATATTAGGAAACACCTATCATTTGTTTTTACGACCCGGTTTGGAGACATTGGAGGCGGCAGGAGGGTTGCACCAGTTTATGGGCTGGAATCACCCCATATTGACCGATAGTGGAGGTTACCAGGTCTTTTCGTTAGCCAACAATCGCAAAATAAATGAGGAGGGGGTGATTTTTCAATCGCATATCGATGGCAGTAAGCATTTGTTTACCCCCGAAAAAGTAATGGATATCCAACGAATAATTGGAGGGGATATTATAATGGCTTTCGATGAGTGTCCTCCCTATCCAAGTGATTACGCTTATGCCAAAAAAAGTATGGAGCTTACGCATCGCTGGCTCGACAGGTGTATCGAGCGCTTCAGCGAAACGCCCGACAAATATGGGTATTCGCAGAATTTGTTCCCGATTGTGCAGGGGAGTACCTATAAAGACTTGCGAACTGCCTCCTGTGAGTTGATTGCTTCCCGCAATGCCCCGGGTAATGCCATTGGTGGACTAAGTGTAGGGGAGCCGATAGAAATGATGTACGACTTTACTGCGCATTGCTGCGAGATTTTACCGGTCCAAAAACCTAGGTATCTAATGGGGGTGGGTACTCCCTGGAATATTTTGGAGTGTATTTCACTGGGTATTGATATGTTTGATTGTGTAATGCCTACCCGTAATGGACGCAATGCCATGTTATTTACCAGTAATGGGGTTATTAATATTGACAACAAAAAATGGGAAAGGGATTTTTCGGTGCTGGATGATGGGATCGATTGTGAGGTAAGTAATTATTATAGTAAGGCTTATGTCCGACATTTGCTAAAGGCAAAGGAGATGCTGGGGCTTACCATCGCAAGTGTACATAACCTCGCTTTTTACCTTTGGTTGGTGAAGCAAGCAAGAGAGCATATCGTTGCGGGGGATTTTAGTCAATGGAAATCTGAGATGGTAGTTCGTTTACAGCAGCGCTTGTAAGTCTTTTGGTCAAAATTGCCCTCTAGGGTAAGTTTTGCTATCACCTTTAACGTCAATTTTTCAGGCTGCCTGTTTTAAGTTAGTTTTGTATCCATATCATTCAATGAAAAAAATAGACAGCTACATACTAAAAAAATACCTGACTACTTTTCTATTTTGTTTACTATTATTTACCGCTTTGGTAGTTGTGATAGATATCAGTGAAAAAACAAATGATTTTGTTAGGTCTAAATTGCCGGTAAGCAAAATTATTACCGACTATTATTTTGGCCTAGTCCCACGCATTGACGCCATGCTATTCCCTTTATTTGTGTTTATAGCCGTTATTTTTTTTACCGCAAAGATGGCGGAGCGTTCAGAGGTGATTGCCATTTTAAGCAGTGGTGTAAGCTTCCGGCGTTTTCTTTTTCCTTATTGGATAGGGAGTGTATTTTTGGCGGTTTTTCTTTGGCTGGTTTACCAGTTTGTATTGCCAAAGGCCAATGCAATCTGGGGGGTTTTTGAAGCAAAGTATGTTGACTTTTCACCTACAGAGACGAGGTTTTTTCCACAAAATTATTATTTCAGATTGGATTCTAATTCCTATGCAGGTATCAAATATTATGATACGACGACAAAAACCGGTAGCAATTTTTTTATTCAAAAATTTGAAAATAACCGGCTAAAGTATAATATCAGGGCCGATAATATCACTTGGGATACCGCCTCAAAAAAGTGGAGAATGAATAATGTGATTGAGCGTACGTTAAACAATGAAAAAGAAAATTTAACGCACCATGCAACGCTTTTGAAAGCCTATAATTTCAAGCCGGTTGATTTAAGAAAGGATGAGTATTTAAAGGACCGACTTCCCACTCCCGAATTAAAAGAACTGATTAGAAAAGAGGCGATGAGGGGTTCTGAAGGCATTAATTCCCTGCTAGTGGAAAGATATAATCGGGATGCAATACCCGTTTCGGTAATTATTTTATCGATGATTGGAGTTTGTCTTTCTTCCCGAAAAGTAAGGGGAGGTAGCGGTTTTCATCTGGCCGTTGGCGTTGTTTTAAGTATGCTCTATATTCTGTCGGGTAGATTTTCGCTTGTATTTGCCACCAAGGGTAATTTTACACCTTTTCTGGCTGCCTGGCTTCCCAATATTATTTTCGGGGTGCTTGCTTATTTTTTTTACAGAAGGGCAGCTAGG
>CANJAW010000163.1:0-6544 GCA_947472215.1 Chitinophagaceae bacterium | reverse complement strand
GACCCAAATAAACCACTTGATTCTTTTCCCTCAGCATCTTTTTTTACATTACCATCCTTATCCTTATCACCAAACAACCCACTTTTAATTGACCCAATCGCGCTGGCAGCTTTTCCAGCCAAGCTAAAGCCCCCCAATATTGATTTTTGAGCATAAGACTGTTGGTATTCTTTGGGAGTTTTATTATCAGCATGAGCCTGGCTTTCAGGAATTGAACTGTCAACTGCTGCTGGTGCTTGAGCTATTGCTGCAGTCTGATCCTCAACAGATGAATTTTCTACTGCTTCAGTCAGTGCTCCCGCAGAACTAACCTCCTCCACTGCAGCAGCTACTGCTGGTGCTTGAACTTCACTAGAAGCCTGTTCTATGGGATTTGTGCTTTCAACTTCCTTAGATCCAGCAGGGATGGCCTCTAATGCATCATCGGTACCATCAGGAACCTTTTCATATTGGCCATGACTTACTAGTCTCCACTTAACTAATTGTATTGCAGTATCCGAACTAGTATTTTTTGATATCGTTTGTTGACTTTTACCATTAGATATCATCTGAACCGCCTTCACACCCATCAAATCCGCCTCATTTTCCAAACTAACCTCATCATTAATGGGAACCGATTGCTTTAACTGAGTGGTAGGTCTTACCCTTCCTTGTGCTTGCTGCACCACATGCCATGCTTCGTGCGGTACATGTTTTTCCTGTCCAGATGCCACATGAATATCAGCACCTTGTGCATATGCATGGGCTTGCAACTGGGCTGGTTTGGGTGAATTATAATGAACTTTCACATGATCCATACTCATGCCCGACAAACTTTCTATTCCTGATTTTAGATTATCTGGCAATCCAGTTTTATTGGGAGAAACTGCCACTCTTTGTAGCGGTGATGGATGGTTTGAATGCTGAGTAATGGATTTTAATTGATACGACCAGTTGGGAGATGATTTTCGTTGAATAGCAGGGGAATCTGCCTGAACCAGATCAACATTATTAACATCAGTTGTTTTATCGAACGGTCCTTTTGAAGACAATACTTTATTCTGTATAGTTCCTTTACCAGAACTAGTGATTTTTGAAGTATTGCCCTTTTGAATAGGAATCTTAGGTTTAAGCATAAGCTATTGTTAAACAAAAAATGAAATTGCCAGATAATGGACATTTCCAATTAAAAAATCCTTTTCCACAATTAAAGAAAGTAATTTAACCAACATTTTTATATTTATCAAATTTTAGCATTGAATAATCCTTAAAAAAGTGAATTTAAGAACGATTCGATATTTTTGTCATCAACACTTGATTCAATGCATTTTTTCTACTCGAATAGATTTAGCGAGTAGTCTAGTTGATTCAATTAATCCCATGGATGTGGCCCAAAGGGATTTTGTTGTTGGTATATATCCCACCTAACTATTAAATCTTTAATTGCCAAGGCTGCAGGAGTAGATTGAAGTTCACCCATATTAACCCTTACATTATCAAATTCAAGGCTGCTAGCACCTGAATCAGGTGCATCATTTTTTAACACCGCCTCACCTTTGGCGGACGCATTAAATAATTCTTTGCCACTGTCTGCAAATCGTACATTTACCGTGCCAGCAAAACTATGTTTTATTTTATTGTAAATACCAGCACTAGAACCACTTTTCTTATCGTAATTCGCCTCCGCTCCTACTTCCATTCCCCAACCTAATTCTCTATCCTCTAACTTTACAATGATTTTCCCTATACCCGGTAAATTAATTGGATCAGTTTCCCAACCCTGTTTCCATCCAAATGTAAAACCTGCACCCAAATTGATGGCAGCCGAGAAACTCTTTTCAATGCCGTCCAAAGAAATTTCCCCAGCAAGATATTGACTTAAAGTAAATATCAATGCCTCATCCTCCCCAGCCACTTTTGAATGCTTTGCTATCATATCGGCTGAATACTTACTTTCACCATGCTGCTGATTGATTTCTAACTTCGATTCATCTACGTATTGTTTGCCGAATTCTTTTGCACTATTGACGCCACCTTGAACAGTTGCTTTTGCTGAGGAAAAAAGTTCGGAAGCGGAGGCTAATATTTGAGAAGGATCCAAAAACTTAGCTAGCTTTTCATCACGATCTTCGTCCCTTTCATCCCTTGGTTTATGAGCACCTAAAAGACCAGGTGACAAGAAAGGATAAGAAGTCTTTCCACCACCAAATCCACCCGATCCACTGCTTGCATCCCCTTTTGCTAAAAGTGCGGCGATATTGGGATAAGGCGTCGACCCAGGCCCTGCAGAGGATCCAGGTACTTTGGTCAAAGCAGGCGGCAACGTCATTAACGGGGGCTTCCCAGCACCAAAGCCACCCATTCCACCAAATGCAGGAGGAGCCATTTTTGGGGGCGGCTGAGAAACAAGTGAGCCACCCGCTAATGCAGATGATAAAGCTGCAGCACCTAGCTCACCGAAATTTCCAAACCCTTTTTTTGCAATCTGAACACCGGCTCTCGCGAAAGGTGACCGTTGAACAGGGGCGTTTGCCACACAATTTTTTGCCTGAACAGGAGATTCAATTATTGAGTGCTGTTGTAATGACTTGGCACCCATCAAATCGGCTTCATTTTCCAAACCAACTTCATCGTTAAGGGGTACCTCTTGCTTAAACTGAGTGGTAGGTTTTACCCTTCCCTGTGCTTGCTGCACAACATGCCATGCCTCATGTGGCACATGCTTTTCTTGTCCTGGTCCCACATGTATATCTGCACCTTGTGCATAAGCATGAGCCGCCAACTGAGCTGGCTTGGCTGAATTATAATGAACCTTCACATGATCCATAGACATACCCGACAAACTTTCTATTCCTGATTTTAGATTATCCGGCAACCCCGTTTTATTGGGAGAAACGGCCACTCTTTGTAGGGGTGATAGATGGTTTGAATGCTGAGTAATGGATTTTAATTGATACGACCAGTTGGGAGATGATTTTCTTTGAATAGCAGGGGAATCAGCCTGAACCAGATCAACATTATTAACATCAGTTGTTTTATCGAACTGTCCTTTTGAAGACAATACTTTATTCTGTATAGTTCCTTTACCAGAACTAGTAATTTTTAAAGGATTACCCTTTTGAAAAGGAATCTTAGGTTTAAACATAGATATTGTTTAACTACAAATAACAAAATTCAAGTTAGGAATTTTTTTGTGAAAAACAACCATTTTTTTAATTTAAAACTAAATTGAATAACCTTTTCTTGAAAACAAACTTTTTGCAAAATATCATCGGTAAAAACCCTTTTTTTTAAAATGGAAAACATTTTAAAAAAATCAATAAATACCCAAATTGTAAAATAAAAAGAACCCGCACTATTACTTACTAAGTAATTGTAAAGAGCATATAAAAATTTGGTTAGCCGTAAAATTTAAACTTTCACATATATAAAATGGTAAATAACCTAGCCTGTTCCTTTAACTAGGAAGGTGGAAAATAAAAAGTATCCAAATACCCCTTCACCAATCCATAAAAACGATCTGCATCGTTGAATAAAAACTGATGTTCGATAGGAAGCACATAAATGGGATAAGTTTTCAGCTCATTTTCAAATTTCAACAATCGTACGCTGTCTTTTTCTGTGGTGAGAATTATTTTATTGGAGGATCGTAATTTTTCGAATTGCTTTTTAATCTCCTCTAGGTCGTCGATTGAAAAAATATGATGATCGGGGAAACGCAGCATATCATAGGTTCTAACAATTGCTGTCAGGTATTCCTTTAAGGGTTTAGGACTTGCTATACCACAAACCAACAACATATCCATACCTGTTTGGAGGCTATAAGTAGCTTTACTAAAAAGATGATACGGTTGGCCATACACAATCTCAGTAAAAAATACAGATTGATTCGCTTTTGGTCTTAACTCCTTGATTATCGAATCTCTTTTTTGGATACTCAATGCTTGCCTACATTTGGTTACGATAATAATTTGTGCTCTTTTTGCACTCGTTCTTGTATCCCGTAAATCTCCTGCGGGCATCAATAAATCCCTGCTATAAAGGTTCTTTCTTTCTGTCAACAATATATTTAGCCCGGCCCTAACTGTGCGGTGTTGAAAAGCATCATCCAAAATTATCACTTGGGTATTTGGTCTTTCCTGAAGCAATTGCGGAATGGCTACCAACCGTTCTTCACCAACAGCAACAATAGTTGAAGGGAATTTCATATGAAATTGCATAGGCTCATCGCCTATTTCAAGAGCTGTAGTATTGTCATTGGCAATTCCAAATCCTCTAGTTTTTCTTTTATACCCCCTACTTAGGGTTGCTATGCGGTAGTCATTTCCAAATATTCTAATAAGATATTCTACCATAGGAGTTTTCCCTGTGCCGCCCACAGCCAAATTACCTACACAAATGATGGGGAAATTAAAAGCGGAAGATTTTAAATAATTTTTATCAAACAACCAGTTTCTAATAATAAGGATGATGCCGTATAGCAAAGAAAAAGGAAGAAATAAGTATCGGAAACTTTTTAGCACTTGCAGGTAAATTGAAACTTTGGTGAACTAAGCAATTATTCAATGGACAATGCAATTTAGCGAAATTCATGAATAGCATCGGGGCTAATACCATAATCTAATTGTATATCAAATTCATTGATGTCATCAATAGATTCAGTGGGAGGAAAATAACTAAAGCCAATTTTTATACAATTTTTACGACATTTTTTTAAAAACCGGTCGTAATACCCCTTACCATATCCTACCCGATTACCTGATTTGTCATAACATAATAGGGGAACAATGACTAAATCAATTAACTCAGGCGAGATTTCAAGCCCCCCATTTGGTTCGGGTATGCCATAGGAATTGGTCAAAAATTGGGTAGCAGGATCAATTTGAACGGATAACATTTCTGCGCTATTGATATCCGGAAGCATAACAGGATAAACGACCTTAGAACTTACATTTTTAAAGAAGCAGTAATCTATAACTAATTGAGGTTCAAACTCATTTGAATTGTTTTTAATTTTATAAGACATAATCGTAGTAGGAATAACAATGGGCAATTGCTGAAACTGAATTAATAACAATTCATCCAACTTTCGTTTTAATTGAACAGAAAGTTCAGCACGTTTTTGTTTGAAAAGTATTCGAAGGTCTTCTTTTATCATGGTAAAACTTACCTGGTTAGAACCTGTAGGTGAAAGAAAAATAAATAATGTGCTAATTTTTACATTACAAAAATAGAAAATATGGTTGTCCCATAATTTCGTTCAGTTTTGTACTGTGGAAATTTTTTGTAGTCATTTCTAGGAGTATGTTCTAAAACAAACCATCCCCCAGGCTTTAAAAGTTTTTTTTCTATAATTTTTTTAGGTAATTCGTCAATGGTAGCCAATGCATAGGGTGGACCAGCAAAAATGAAATCAAATTGTTTAGCTGTGGTATCGATAAATTTAAACACATCTGATTTTATCACTGTAAAATTAGTAAACTCGAGCTCAAGGGATGTTTTCTTGATAAAATCGTACATAACGTTATCCTTCTCCACAATGGTAATATCTAACGCTCCCCTACTAGCCAGTTCGTAACTGATACAACCTGTTCCGCCAAAAAGATCTAAAACTACTAACGACTCAATAGCTAGGTTATTTTGAATGACATTAAAAAGGCCTTCCTTGGCAATATCCGTGGTAGGCCGGGTATAAGGCATTTTCGAAGGTGGATTGATTCTTCTGCCCCCATGGATACCACTGATTATACGCATGCTGCAATAGAAAATAAATGACTAAAATAATGGTTTGGGTATTGATCCATTTCTTCAGGATAGGTGAATGTTTCAGATAAACGTTCAAATTGGATATGCAAGAAATATTTATACAACTCTTTGTACAAGGCGGAACTTTCATCTATCATACCGCTCAATTTTAGTTCACAATCAGCTGCTTTTACTTCAAAGCTCTGGCAAAGGTTCAGCAGATAATAAGCTGCATCTTCGGGGGTTTTAAATACAAAAAGCTGGACAGCTTGAAGTTTTCCCGCTTTTTTAAATACCACTTTCACATGACCTGGACTAAATATGCAATACAAATGATTAGCTAATCCAGATTCCAAAATTGATAATAAAGAAAAATAGTGTTTGTGTGATGCCGTATTAAAATAGCCAGTCATTACCTGATCAATTACCTGTGGAACACTAAACACATTATGAATGGAATGTTCCTTTATATAGTCAGTCCTGATAATACAGTCACCACAATTACCATGCACTAATTCCAACATTGCCTTGTGCTCAGTATCACCAAAAAAATCCTGCGGTACCAATACAGAAGCTGTATAGCTATAAATAATATGTACCGCAGCATATTTCTGTTGCAAAAATGATTGTTCGGCTATGATTTGGTGAATATGATCGGCTGCCTGCTGTTCAGAAGGTATACTATTGAAATTATAAAAAGCCAAACCGATAGCCACTTGATTGCTCAAAATGACATAATTGAGGCCCTGTGAGCTGATTTCAATATATAAAATGGCATTTGCAGCATCTATACTGGAAGGCAGAATTTGGAATGATGGAT
>CANJAW010000162.1:0-6583 GCA_947472215.1 Chitinophagaceae bacterium | reverse complement strand
TTACGACCCATTCCATCCGTAAGCTGGCCATCATCCAAAACCTGTAAAAGAATATTGTAAATATCTGGATGCGCTTTTTCAATTTCATCGAGTAAAATTACACAGTATGGTTTACGACGAACGCGCTCTGTAAGCTGCCCACCTTCTTCATATCCAACATATCCTGGAGGCGCGCCAATAAGACGGCTGACAGTGAATTTTTCCATGTATTCACTCATGTCAATTCTTATCAGGGAATCATCATTATCAAACATGTAACGGGCAAGTGATCTGGCTAGTTCTGTTTTACCTACCCCAGTAGGGCCAAGAAAAATAAATGTACCGATTGGTTTTTTAGGATCTTTTAATCCTACTCGATTACGCTGGATGGCTTTTACCACTTTGGAAATAGCATCTTCCTGACCAACCACCACATTTTTGAGGTCATCCCCCATGCGCCGAAGTTTTTCTGTTTCAGCCTGTACCATTCTTTTGACCGGTATGCCAGTCATCATACTGATTACTTCTGCGATATCTTCCTCTTCTATCGGAAATCTTTTATGTTTACTTTCTTCTTCCCATTCATTTTTTGCTTTTTCCAGTTCTTCTTGCAGTCTTTTTTCAGTATCCCTGAGGGAAGCTGCCTCTTCAAAACGCTGGCTTTTAACCACTTTGTTTTTTTCTAATTTAATGTCCTCTATTTTCTTTTCGAGTTCAATTACATTTTCGGGAACATTGATATTTTTGATATGCTTGCGTGCCCCTACTTCATCTAATACATCAATTGCCTTGTCTGGCAACAAACGGTCAGTCATATATCGTTCGCTCAATTTTACACAGGCATCAATAGCAAGGTCGCTATAAATCACATTGTGATAATCCTCATACTTACTCTTGATATTGGTAAGAATCTGGATTGTTTCTTCTACAGATGGTTGTTCTACAATGACCTTTTGAAAACGACGATCTAAGGCACCATCTTTTTCAATATGCATTCGATATTCATCCAAGGTAGATGCTCCAATACATTGCAACTCACCCCTTGCTAGGGCTGGTTTAAAAATATTACTTGCATCCAATGAACCACTAGCTCCACCTGCACCAACAATCGTATGAATTTCATCAATAAACAAAATAACATCTCTGTTTTTTTCCAGTTCATTCATGATCGCTTTCATCCTTTCTTCGAATTGACCTCGGTACTTTGTGCCCGCAACCAAAGCGGCAAGATCCAACGATACTACCCTTTTGTCGAATAAAACCCTGCTCACTTTTCTTTGAACGATTCGAAGGGCCAATCCTTCCACAATTGCTGTTTTACCTACTCCAGGTTCACCAATCAAAATAGGATTATTCTTTTTTCTTCTAGAAAGAATTTGTGAAACCCGCTCAATTTCAATTTCTCTTCCTACAATTGGATCTAAGGTTCCATTTTCTGCTAATCTGGTTATATCCCTTCCAAAATTATCCAATACAGGAGTTTTAGTTTTGGGTTGAGCACCTGCAGTACCGCCACGTTGAGCTTTTTGTTGTTGACTGAACTGTTTACGTTCTTCGTCAAAATCATCTTCATTCTCGTCAGAAAATTCAGCAGCCGGTGGAGGTGACGATACAAATCCTAATTCATTTTTAAAAATATCATAATCCACATCAAATTGATTTAATATTTGGGTAGCTATATTTTCTTTGTTTTTTAAAATCGATAACATCAGGTGCTCACTTTCCACCATCACACTTTTATTTGCTTTTGCCTCTAATACAGTTATGCGAATCACTTTCTCTGCCTGCTTAGTTAAAGGAAGGGAATTAATATTGGCAATATTTTTTCCTGTCTTATCTTTTACCGCCACTTCGATTTCTTTTCTTAATTCATACAAATCCACATTCAATGATTTCAATATCTTAATGGCAGTATTTTCCCCATCCCGAATCAAACCCAACACTAGGTGCTCGGTGCCTATAAAGTCATTTCCTAAACGCAGCGCTTCTTCCCTGCTGTAAGAAATAATTTCTTTTACCTGTGCTGAAAAATTGTTGTCCATTTATTGAATTTTATATTTACAATAATAACGATTAATAAATTGAAATGGCAAAGTTGTGCCAGTTGTATTAAAACCAAAAAGAGTTGAAATAACTCTTGATAAGTTAAATATTGCTTAACAAATACCTTCTACTACATTATACCTATACAATTTCTTTCCTTGATTTGTCAAATCGATAAGTGTATTAAACGCAAAATTTTCCTTTACTTTACAAAATAACAAAAACAAATAGGATAACAAAATAATTAATAATTTAAGAAATAGTATATTCAAAATACTCATCCCTCAAAAAACATAAACTCATTTACAAGAAATGAATGTCAAAATAGATACCAAAGAGAGATTCTCCGTAATTACCCCTAAAGTTACCGAACTTACTGCTATTATGACAGGAGAACTATCTAATTTGTTGCTTCCCTACCTACAAAAAGACATACCGCACATAATCTTGAATATGACGTCAATTCTTGAATTGGACGAGCAGATCGCAAATTGCTTAGCAGATTTGCAACAACGGTTTTATGAAAACAATTGTTCTTTCGTTATTTGTGAATTACAACCCAAGGTGGAGGATAAACTGAACAAGTTCGACCTGTTAGAAATACTGAACGTTACCCCCACCGAAACGGAGGCATGGGATATTGTTCAAATGGAAGAAATTGAAAGAGAATTGTTTGATGGTGAAGAATAGGGAGAAAATACCCAGTTTTATTGTTTAATAAATTTATATTATAATCAATTTATATTAAACTTTGTTGTCACTAACTATTTTAGGAAATAATTCGGCAATACCTGCATTTGGGAGAAATCCTACTGCACAGGTGCTTCAATTACAAGATGAGTACTTTTTAATTGATTGTGGAGAAGGTACCCAATCACAGCTGTCGAAATACAAAATCCGGCGAAGTAAGATCAATTATATATTCATTTCACATCTTCACGGGGATCATTATTTTGGGCTTATCGGACTTTTGACTAGTTTGAGCTTATTAAGTAGAACACAAGACCTTCATATTTATGGGCCAGCACCCTTACAGCAGATTATCCAAATACAGCTAGATGTTGCTGATACAAAACTATCTTATTCGCTGATTTTTCATTCCATTACTTCAGCAGGAGTTATTTTGGACGAAAATAAATTTTCTGTAACTGTTTTTCCATTAAAGCATCGTATTGAATGCTGGGGTTTTTTGTTTAAGCAAAAAAAGAAACCAAGAAGCATCAACCCCAACACAATCAAAAACTTTGATATTCCAGCTTCCTTTTACGGAAAATTACAAAATGGGGAAGATTATACTAACCAAAAAGGAACCCTTATATCCAATGAGTCAGTTACAGTAGCCAATACACCCTGTAAAAGTTACGCTTATTGTGCAGATACCATTTATGATGAAGGGTTGGCTGAAATAGTAAAGGGAGTAGACCTTTTGTATCATGAAACTACCTACCTTAATGATGCTGCTGATAAAGCAGCAGCCAGGTATCATTGCACTACTAGCCAGGCTGCTAGTATCGCCCGCAAAGCTGGTGTTAAAAGACTACTTATCGGTCATTTTTCATCAAGATATGAGCACCTAGATGCTTTTTTGACTGAAACCACCGAGGGGTTTGAAAATACAGAACTTTCAAAAGAAGGCACCTGCTTCTTTATTTAAAGATTTTTCAAATAGGCTTTTACCTTTTGGTGAATGGGGGCACTCAAGGGAGTAACTGGTAACCGAAGCACATTTTGAATAATACCTAACTCATATAAAAAGGCCTTCACTCCGGCTGGATTATTTTCGGTAAACAATAACTGATACACTTCCAGTAAAGGATCATTCAATTTTTTTGCCAACGTAAAGTCATGGGCTAAACCAGCATTGACCATTGCTGAAAATTCTTTAGGAAAACAGTTAGCGGCCACACTAATAACTCCATCGATACCGCAGGCTAACTCGGGCAAAACTAAATCGTCGTCACCACTTACTACTAAAAAATCATCCGGTCGGTCTTTTAAAATCTGGATACATTGGCTGATATTATTTCCCGCCTCTTTAATACCCGCTACATTGGCAACTTCATGAGCCAGTTTAAGGGTGGTACTTGCTTCAATATTCCTACCCGATCTTCCAGGTACATTGTATAAAATGATTGGCTTTGGAGAAGCTTCTGCAATAGATTTGTAATGAAGGAATATCCCTTCTTGCGAAGGCTTATTGTAATATGGACAGGTGCTTAAAACTGCAACAGCTTTTTCCAGTGGATAATTTTGTACATCATTAACTACTGCCCTTGTATTATTTCCACCAATTCCTATGACTACCGGTACCCTACCATTAATTTTATCATACGTGTAGTGTATGATATCTAATCTTTCCTGCTTATCAATTGTAGGTGTTTCACCTGTAGTACCCAATGAAACAACATAGGAAACTCCATTATCAATAATAAAATCAATTAATTTCCCCAAAGCATCAAAGTCAACAGATTCATTTTCCTTAAAAGGAGTAATGATTGCTACACCAGTTCCCCTCAGTTGATTACGTAAATTCATTGGATAATTTTCGGTGAAGTTATTACTATAGCTCGATATGATAAAACAAAAAAAACATCCAGATTACAATTTTACAATATTTATAATCAACATTCATTATATGTTATGTAACTTACTAGCATATCTTTCGTTAATCTTTGGAATCAATAAAATAATAGCTAATTATCAATTTGTCAGGTCAGGCATTCTTACCAATTGTTAGAAAACTAATTTTATGATACATTTGGTATAGTAAGTTTTAATCATATAACAACTATGCTGAATCAGGCTGCTTAGCTAATAGGGAGTATTTACTATTATTATTACAAATACGATCACCACAAATAATTATAAAAAATTATACCATGCTACAAGAAGAATTTAAAAAAGCGGAAGATTTGGCAAAGCATTGTAAGGCTTATGTCCAAATAGAAATTGAATTGTTTAAATTGAAGATTGCGGAAAAATTATCGAAAATTATTGCAAATTTTTTGGCAGCAATGGTCGTAATTGGAGTACTACTTCTTTTTATTTTATTTGTTAGTCTTGCTTTAGCATTCCTAATTGGTGAATGGCTGGGAAAAATGTCCGCTGGCTTTTTTATAGTTTCTATCCTATATTTATTGATTGGAGTAACCTGCTGGTATGCGAGAGAAAAATTGATTAGAATACCCATCCTTAATGCAATTCTCAGTCAATTATTCACTAACGACGAAAGTAAAGAAAAAATAACTAAACAATAAATATAGTAAAAACAAAATTAATTATCCCTAGGAGTAATTTAAGAAGGTAGCCTATATAAATTCAAAATCTTTGAATTGGCAAGGTATTTCGAGTCAGGACTGAAGATGAACAGACAGGTGCCATTTTTTATTTTATCAATGATTGACCGGTGTAAAGCTTGTGGAACAGCTGGACAACCCCAACTTCTACCGATATATCCTTGTGAATGAATCAACCGTTCATCAACATAGCCCGCCCCATGTAATACGATCGAACGTTTATTGGCATTGTCATTAATCCCCTGCTCCATTCCTTGCAATCTTAATGAATAACCATTTCCCCCCTCATAGGTGTTGAGTGTTTCATAAAAACCCAGACTACTTTTATTGCTGGAAAGTGCATTGGAAAACTGATTGGCAAATTCTTTTCCAGACTTAGACCCATGAGCAACATAGGTTTTAAAAAGTACTTTTACATTTTGAAGATCAATAATAAACAATCGCTTTACGGAAGAGGGTTTACTGAAATCTACGATCGATATAATTTCCTTATCTCCCAACATTCCCTTTTCTCTCATAAAATTAAACCCCATCAATGCATAATCAAAAATCTGCCTTTTTAACCCTATCGACTCGAGCCGAAGACTATCGTAAAGATTATTTGAAAAAGCTAAATAAATTTTTGGATGAACTTTGGAAACGGCAGACTTACCATGGATTGAAGGGACAACCTCTTTTTCAATAAAATACTTTCCAATGATTGTTGATTTTGCAAAAACAAATGATAGGGAAAGAAAAAAAACAACAATAACAGAAATAAATAAATTGATTTTTTTGATACTGGGCTTATACATGAAAAATAAATATTTGCTGATTAAAATTAAATAACGCAAATATCTGATGTATTATTAGGGATATATTGTTAAAATACAAAAAAACTCCGCCAAACCTATTAAATTATATTATTGATAAAAAGCTAATGCATTAAAAATGATATTGTTATAAAAAAAAAGTTAAATATTGAGAAAATAGATATAAGAAAAAAAATAAAGATTTTATTTGATAAGTATGCTAGTACCTTTTTTAAGATAGATTTGACCGTCCAAACCAACAATTTTTACCATCCATACTACCGTTTGGGTTGCTAAGGGTAATCCTTTAAAAGAACCATCCCAGCCATTGTGTTCAATATTTGTTTCAAAAACCAATTGCCCCCATCTGTTAAAAATTCTAAAAAAATGAAATTCACTAATCCCTTTCAGAATTGGTCGTAAAATGTCATTTTTTCCATCGTTATTGGGAGTGAATGCGGAAGGAATCAAGAT
>CANJAW010000161.1:0-6590 GCA_947472215.1 Chitinophagaceae bacterium | reverse complement strand
TCGGTGGCTAACTTGATACCTAAACCAAACTCTGCATTGTCTTCAAAAAGCGAGTTGGCCCATGCAGGTCCGAGGCCCTCCGCATTTTTGCTCCAGGGGGTGGTAGGAAGGTTTCCGCCAAAGATGGAAGAACAACCGGTTGCATTGGCAACAATCATTCGATCACCAAATAATTGAGTGAGTAATTTTAAATAAGGTGTTTCACCGCAACCACTACAGGCACCTGAAAATTCGAACAACGGTTCTAGCAACTGTGAGCCTTTGATGGTACCTCTGTTGACCCTAGTTCTATCAATATCGGGCAAAGAAATAAAGAAATCCCAATTTTGTTTTTCAGTTTCTTTTAAGGGCAATACTTCCTGCATATTGATCGCCTTGTGACCAGGCTCCGATTTACTTTCTATTGGGCAAACTTCTACGCAAAGATTACATCCAGTACAATCTTCTACTGCCACTTGTAAGGTATAAGATTCTGTGTCTTTAAAAAACTCTTTCCCAATTGGAGCGGTGTGTTTAAAAAAATCAGGGGCATCTACTAGCAAGTCGTTGCTGTATACTTTTGGACGAATGGCTGCATGTGGGCATACAAAAAAACATTTACCACATTGTGAGCAAAGGCTTGCATCCCATACCGGCACCTGGTCGGCAATATTTCTTTTTTCAAAACGGGTGGTAGCAGATGGATAAGTGCCATCCGCAGGGAATGCGCTTACTGGTAAGTCGTCTCCTTCGCCGGCAATAATCCTTGCTAAAACCTGTTGCACAAAACTGGGTGCATTGCCAGAGATAGCAGGCTCCGTTGCTTTATTGCCAATGGTGAAATTTGAATAATCTAGTAAGGAAAGATTTTCGATGGTTTTATCTACCGCATCGTAATTTTTTTGAACTACTGCATCTCCTTTCCTTCCATAGGTTTTAAGGATGGCTTTTTTTATGGAATGAATGGCTTGTTCTTTTGGCATTATATTGGAGATGGCAAAAAAACAGGTTTGTAAAATCGAATTGATTCTTGACCCCATGCCGGTCTCTTTGGCAACTTTGGATGCATTGATTACATAGAGCTTCAGTTTTTTCTCTACGATTTCTTCCTGAATTTTTTTGGGTAGATGGTGCCATACGGCTTCTTTTTCATAAGGCGCATTGAGTAAAAAGGTAGCACCCTGTTGAGCATCTTTGAGGATATCGTATTTTTCCAAATATTGAAAATGGTGGCAGGCGATAAAATTAGCAAAGTTGATTAGATAAGTAGAGCGGATGGGTTGTTGGCTAAATCGTAAATGTGAAACCGTAAGGGAACCAGATTTTTTGGAATCATACACAAAATATCCTTGCAGGTGCATATCAGTTTCCTCGCCTAATATTTTGATGGTATTCTTATTGGCACTCACCGTGCCATCGGCGCCCAATCCAAAAAAAAGTCCACGGAATAGATGTTGATCTTCTAGTGAAAATGTTTTGTCGTAGGGGATACTGGTATGGGTGATATCATCTTCAATACCAATGGTAAAACCGTTCTTGGGCTTGTCTTTTTTTAGTTCATCGAAAACTGCCATTACCATCGCGGGATTGAATTCCTTTGAAGCCAATCCATATCGGCCGCCAATTACTTTTGGTAGGGCAGTTTCCCATCCTGCATGGAGTGCATTGATTACATCCATAAACAATGGCTCGCCGATGGCACCAGTTTCTTTGCACCGATCTAGCACTGCAATATGGGTTACCGACTTAGGCAATGCGCCAATGAAATGTTTGACAGAAAATGGTCGGTATAAATGGATGGATAGGCAGCCTGTTTTTGCACCTTTACTGTTGAGGTGATCAACGGTTTCATGAACGGCCCCTGAGCCGGAACCCATGATGATGATGACCTTTTCTGCAGCGGCATCTCCATAGTATTCAAAAAGCTGGTAGGCGCGGCCTGTCAATATTTTGAATTGTTGCATAGTGGCTTCTACAATTGCCGGTACTTTCCAATGATATTCATTACAGGCTTCGCGGCTTTGAAAATATACATCCGGATTTTGTGCGGTACCACGGATAAATGGATTTTCGGGGTTCAATGAGCGTTGCCGGTGGCGAGCCACATCGTTTACATCAATCATTTGTCGGATGATTTCATCGGGCAAAACGGCTACTTCATTTAATTCATGAGAAGTACGGAAGCCATCAAAAATATTTAAAAACGGGATGCTGGATTTCAGCGTGGCGGCGGTGGCAATCATTGCCATATCATGTGCCTCTTGGGCATTATTACCAAAGAGCATTGCAAAACCCGTAGCCCTTACAGCCATTACATCGCTGTGATCGCCAAAGATGGATAAGGCATGCGTGGCCAATGCCCTGGCTGCTATATGAAAAACGGTGGGGGTTAATTCACCCGCAATTTTGTACATGTTGGGGATCATTAACAACAGACCTTGGGAGCAGGTAAAGGTGGAAGCCAATGCACCGCCCTGCAACGCACCGTGTATGGCACCCGCAGCCCCTGCCTCACTTTGCATTTCAATAATTTTAGGCACTTCCCCAAATATGTTTTCCTTGTTTTCGCTATTCCATTCATCGGCCCATTCACCCATGGTAGAGGAGGGCGTGATGGGGTAGATAGCGCAGACTTCACTTGTTTTGTAAGCAATATGCACCGCAGCCTCATTACCATCCATTATGGCAAATGCAGCAGCTTTTTTGGAGACAATAACGGCAGGCTTGCCGATGACAATGGAGCTTTCCATAAACAGATATTATTTTGTAGTTTGAAATGCCACAAATTAATACCTGCTAATTTCTGAAAATGTGATTCATGTCATTTTGAGGGATGATTGTAATCTAATGCCAACTTTTTATTTGAATTAAGGAGATGACATCTTTTTTAGATGCCCAGTATAGTAAAACATCAGGGGGTGTTGCGTTTGTTTTTTCTTATTAGTTGTTCTTTTTTAAACTGGTAAGAGGCATTGAGGATGTATTGGTAGAAATCTACGGTGGTGGCCTTTTGGGTAAATTCAAAGTTGGGGCGATACAGTACCATGAAATTATCTAATTCAGCACCTTCCAAACGGGTGATTCTTTTTACGGCAATTTTATTGAAGCGGTATTTGATATAGTTCTCCTGTTCCTCTTCGAGCAAGCGGACCTGCATTTTTTGCATTTGTTTATTTCGTCTAAATCGAAAAATATTGATGAATTCATCCAAGTCTAATCCTACCGAACCAGTTCCCGGGTTAATGGAGGAGGAGATGCCAGGCTTGTCAAAATTGAATTTTTTGCTGTAAAAAAGCCTGTTCTCGATGGAATCTTGCCGGTAACTTCGGGTGTAAATTTTTACCTCTTTTAAGGTCTTAAATTTTTCATATACGCGAATATGAAGGGCAATATCGAAACTACCAATGTTTTTTATCTGCCGTACGGCAAATTTGGCCGTTGGTTTGTTATTGTAAATAAAAGTAAGCGAATCTTTATCGGTGGTTACAATTTCATAGTGGCCGGCAGAGTCAGTAATTGCCTGTGTACCTCCACTGCTTTTCACCAACACATCCACCACGGGAATGATTCTAGTGGAATCAAATACATTACCGCTAATAGTTAGCTGCCCCATCGCTGCACCTGATAGTATAAGCAGGAGCAGTAGGCTACAATATATTTTTATTGACTGATTCAGGTCGAATGGTTTAAAGGCCACAATATTACGCTATCAAAACTTGATTCAAGATAAGCTTGCTGCTTTTAACGGCTATTTTGCATTTGAAGTAGTTTTTCTATCACCTCCGGATAATGCTGGTGCTCTAGCAGGTGAATTTTTTGTGCTAGCATTTCAGGGGTATCCTTTTCCTCAATGGTACACTTTGCCTGAAAGATAATACTGCCATGGTCATAAAGCTCATCCACATAATGTATGGTTATGCCGCTTTCTTTTTCACCAGCGGTAATTACAGCCTGGTGCACATTATCTCCATACATTCCCTTTCCGCCATATTTCGGTAATAATGCGGGATGTATATTAATAATCTTATTTGGGTAAGCTTTAATTAATGTAAGGGGTATTTTCCATAAAAAACCGGCGAGTACGATAAATTGTATTCCTCTTGCTGTCAATTCAGTTACATAGCCATCTCCGTTCAAAAATTGTTCTTTTTCGATGAGTAGGGTGTCAATATGGTATTTCGCTGCAATGGCAAGTACCCCTGCAGTAGGCCGATTACATACAATTAAATTGATGCTGAAATCTTTTTTGCCGGCTTGCGCCGCCATATTCATTTGTTGGATTATTTTTTCCGCATTACTGCCTGCACCACTAGCAAAAATGGCTACCGATTGGGTTATTTGCTGATGGCCACTCATTCGTTTTTGAATTTTTTTTAGGTATTGTTTAAAAAAAGTAAACTGGCCAAAGGGAATACTCACTAATAAAACAGCGAAAGGCCATAAAATCGAAGCCGTGAGTATATAAAGCAACATCCAAAAGAATCCTTTGTCAATAGTCGTTAGTAACAATAACTTTCTGGCTGCCAATCCACATAGACTTCCTCCGCAAGCAAATGTAGCCAAGATCAGCGTCAAATTGATTCCATTTACCTTCCAGTGTTGTTTCAATTTTTCAACCATTCTGCAAAAATGGGTTAAAATTTTGTGATTTAATGGGGCGACACTCAAAAACTATTCCTCAGAAATCTAGTTACAAATTGATGACAATCGCTATAGGTCAAAATCAACAATCCGCTGGAAATCAGGCCTAGCAAGGAAAAATATTTTTTTCAAATGTTAGTATTATCTCATTTTCCTGTCTTACTTTTGCAGAATTATTAGGATATTTTTCCTCACCAGACACCCGTTTTCAACTGTATGAGTCTCAATAGAAGAATCTTGAACCAGCTCTTAGCCGGCTTTCTGTTTATCGCCTTGGTTTCCCATTCAAATACAAGCTTTGCCGCCGACGGAGAGGCTTTATTTAAAGCAAACTGTGCAAACTGTCACAAACCCTTGGAAGATTATATTGGACCCATGCTTCAGGGGGCCCGAAAAAGAGAGCCAAATCCAGAATGGGCATTGAAGTGGGTGAACAATGTAAACTCGATGCTGGAAACGGATACATATGCTAAAGCATTAATGGCAAAGTATAATGCCAGAATGACCCAGTTTAATCTGAAAGCAGATGAAATCAACGCTATTTTAGATTATGCGGATGCCTATAAAGCGCCCGTTCCAGTAGCTCCAGCCGGTGGCGCTGCGGCTCCAGCCGAAGACAATTCTTTATTATTTGGGATTTTAACCCTTATCCTTGCTTTAATTGCACTTATATTATTACAGGTTAACAGTAGCCTTCGAAAATTGGCGGATGAAAAAGACGGCATTCTTCGTTCTGAGCCAGTACCTTTTTATCGTAACAAAAGTTATTTGATGATGGGTATTTTGATTTTATTCTGCTTTGGTGGATACACCACCATTAATGCTGCAATGGGATTGGGTCGTATGAAGGGCTACCAACCGGTGCAGCCTATCTATTATTCCCATAAAGTACATGCAGGCACTAATCAAATCAGTTGCTTGTATTGTCATGGAGGGGCACAAGATAGCAAGCATGCAAATGTGCCTTCGGTTACTACTTGTATGAATTGTCATAAGGCCATTAAAGATTATAAAGGAGAACCTATTATCAGAGAAGACGGGTCTACTGTAAATGGAACTGCCGAAATACAAAAACTCTACGCTTACGCAGGTTGGAACCCCGATACAAAAGTATACGACCAGCCGGGCAAGCCGATTGAGTGGGTCAAAATTCATAATCTCCCCGATCATGTTTATTTCAACCATAGCCAGCACGTGAAAGTGGGTAAGCAAAATTGTCAAACCTGCCACGGAAATATCCAGGAAATGCCAGAAGTTTACCAGTTTACTGATCTAAGTATGGGATGGTGTATTAATTGTCACCGCGAAAGCAAGGTTGATTTTTACAATAAGGCTACAGGCCAGGGAAATAAGTTTTACAGCATTTACGAAAAGTTTCACAATGATATCAAGGCCGGTAAAATGGATAGCGTTACGGTTGAAAAAATTGGCGGAACAGAATGTCAAAAATGTCATTATTAATTAGTCTGTTTAACCTGCCCTTTTAAACAGGGGTTGCAGTTAAAGCATTGACATAGTAGTACATTATCATATTAGCATATCAGCACATTATCACATTTATGGAAAAAAAGTATTGGCAAAATTTTGGAGAATTAAATCAGTCGGAAGCTTACCAGCAAACGGCCGAAAAAGAATTTAAAGAAGAGCTATTGCCGTTGGAAGACCTAGATGACAAAGGGCTTTTAGATGCAAAATCTCCACGCAGAGATTTTCTTAAATATTTAGGTTTTAGCACTGCCGCAGCTACCTTAGCTGCTAGTTGCGAAATGCCAGTACGCAATGTGGTGCCGTATTTGCAAAAGCCGGATAATCTGATTCCAGGTGTTTCCAATTATTACGCGAGTACCTGTATCAACGAAGGAGATGTTACCTCGGTAATTGTAAAACAAAGAGATGGACGTCCTATTAAAATAGAAGGAAATGAAATGTCTTCTATTACCAAAGGCGGAACCAGCGCATTGGTGCAGGCC
>CANJAW010000160.1:0-6660 GCA_947472215.1 Chitinophagaceae bacterium | reverse complement strand
CGAGATCGGCTTCATAGTCTGTCCCTGTATATTCGTAGTAGCCAAACTCGAACCAATCAGTGCCGATTTGGTGTATGAAAATGCTGAAATTTTCAAGATGATATTTAAGTAATAAATCTCTTACCCCGGGGCTGGAATCTGCATGCAACGCTAAATATTGTTCCAGATTTTCAGGTCTGAGTTTGATAACCATTCCTATTCGCCTTACGCTGCTTTCGTTGGTTGGATGCAGATTGGGATCCATCAATTAATAATTTTTATTTTATTTATTTTTTAAATGCCCCAGATACACTCGTTCCGCAGTTCCACCCATAATCGCAGTTTGCTCAGAAACCGATAGCGACGCAATAAAAGATGAAACTGTTTCAACCCATTTGGTGTAAGTACTTTGAAGTAAACAAACCGGCCAATCCGAGCCAAACATAATTCTATCAGGACCAAATGCTTCCAACACAGTTTCGAAATAGGGTTTCAGCATTGCTTCATTCCAACTGCCGCCCTGCACTTCTGTAACCATACCTGACAACTTACAAGTAACCTGCTCGCGTTCTGCCAGCCGCTTAATATTCGCAGCCCAGCCATGGTCAAATTCATCTTGTTTGATACGAGGTTTTGCAATATGGTCAATCACCATGGATAGCCCTGGATGTTGATCTACAAATTGAATCGTTTGTGGCAAGTGTCGCTCAAAAATCAATAAATCATAACATAGGGAATAGCTGCTAAGGGCCTGAATACCCTCGTTAAAGTCGGTGCGAAGTATAAAATTGTCGTCAAGTTCATCATGTATTACATGGCGAAATCCAACTATTTTTTCACGCCCCGCATACTGTTCCAAATAACCCTCCACCTGAGCATCACAAAAAGGAATCCAACCCACAACTCCTTTTATAAAAGAATTTTCCCTAGCCAGTTTTAATAAAAACTCTGTTTCTGCCAGCACTTGTCTGGCCTGAACAGCGATGCTTCCGTCTATTTGTGTTGCTTGTAATAAAGGTTGAAGATGCTCCGGAAGAAAATCTCTTTTAATGATGGTATGCTGATCATTCATCCATCCATAATCCGACTCGTTGTATTGCCAAAAGTGTTGGTGGCTATCTAATTTCATATTTAATAATTCCAATTTTGATTTGATATAGGTGACAATATCTCACGAACTTCTTTCAATAATTCATCGTCGATTGGCTCATTACTCCAAGCCACATTCCTACGAACGGAATCGGGGTTGGCACTGCTAAACATGGTAGTAACTACAGCTGGGTTTTGGGATGAAAATTGCATAGCAAGCTTAGAAATGTCAGAACCCTTTTTTCTGCAATGTTCAGCGGCTTGAGTAAATATTTTTCTTTGCTCCAGTGAAACCGGATGCCAATCTGGAGCACCCCGGTTGGTTAGTAAGCCTGAAGCAAATGGAGAAGCATTGATAAGACCAATATTTTTTTCTTTGGCTTTAGGAAGTAATGAAAGCAAGCGTGTATCGTTAAGGCAGTAAATGTTATGGGTGAGGCCCACATCAATGATGCCTTCGTCTATAACCCGCTCCCAAAGATCTACCGGATAAATCCCCATGCCGACTGCTCCAATTCGACCCTCCGCTTTGAGAAACTGTAAAGTCTCAATACCCTCTAACAACGCCCATTCCGTATGTTCGCGGTTGTTATATTCAATATCATGCAAATGAAGGATGTCGAAATAATCCACTCCGATACGAGCTGAGCTTTCGTCAACAGAACGCATAATTGCATCATAACTATAGTTAAATGTATCCGCGCCATAGCCACCAGGCGCCGTATTTTTTCCCACTTTGGTTGAGAGAAAAAAACTTTTTCGCGGAATATCGCGAAGCGCTTTCCCTAATACGGTTTCTGATTTAGTAGCTCCATAAGCAGGAGCCACATCAAAATAATTGATGCCGAGATCTAGCGCAGTATGAACTGCCGCTATCGCTTCCTGCTCATTTATTTCATGAAAAACCCCGCCTAGCGAAGAAGCGCCAAAACTTATATTGGAGACCTCCAAACCTGTATTTCCTAATTGATTGTATATCATAATTCAATTTGAACTTTCATAACTCCATTCTTATCAAGTGCGCGTTGCATAGCCTGGGGAATGTCATCAAAACTGTAGGTATCGGTAACAATACCATCTAGGTTAATAATGCCTGCTGCCACCATATTCATAGCATCCTCAAATACATTTGCAAAACGGAAAGAACCATATAGCTTCAATTCCTTATTCATTATCAAATTACCTGGGATAGAAAAACTTTCTGGTAAAGTGCCTACTAAAACAACAGAACCGCCTCTTCGGGTAACCTGTATTCCATTGGCCAAAGCTGATGGTACGCCAGAAGCCTCAAACACAACATCAAAACCGTTGTAAGACTTCCATGCGTTTTCTTCGAGCGGGTTCACTACTTTATCAGCTCCACTCTTAAGAGAGAACGCACGGGCAAATTCGTTCACATCACTCACTGTTACATCATGTGCTCCAAATGCCCGAACGACGCGCAAAATTAGTTGACCAATCGGTCCTCCACCAGTAATGAGTATAGAATTTCCAGCAATTCGATCTACCTGCTTTACAGCATGCATGGCTACACATAATGGTTCAAGTAAAGAGGCTTGAGCCATACTAATACCAGCTGGAAGTACATAACAATTTGTTGCAGGTGCCACCAGGTATTGCCCCATAGAACCATCAATATGCGGGTCGCAACTAGCTGATCCAAAATATCTCATTGATAAACAAAGATTATAATGACCAGTTCTGCAGTGTTTACAGCTTCCACAAGGCATAGAGGGGTCTACTGCCACCTCATCCCCCACTTTTAGTCCTATAACGTTAGCGCCTATACTATCTACTACGCCAGCAAATTCATGGCCAAGTGCGAAAGGTCGCTTGGGAACAAAATTGCCGCAATAACCATGTTGAAAATAATGGACATCCGAACCACAAATACCTGTAAATTTTGGTTTTATAAGCACCTGGTCAGGACCAGGTATGGGAATGGATTTCTCCGCTAAACGGATATCTTTTGAACCATATAACAAATAGGTTTTCATAATTATTAAATTTTGTGAGCAGTACAAATTATTTTAGACTGTCAATAGCTACAACCACCTCCGACCCATTCACTAACAAGCTACAATTCGGCATTCCTTTACAATGATGGAATTACATTAACTGCATATCCCTGCCAACTCTGACCAAAATGAAATTGCAAAGAGGAATCGAATATTACCTGAATACCTTCAATATCCGTTGGTATATCCCAATCCAATTTTATCCATTCAGGAATAATAAATGAAGTTTTTGCTGACACCCACAAATTAGGGTTATTTGTTGGAAGACTTTGCGAATTTACAACCATTTTTGGCACATAAATGGGTTGCAATGGAAATATTCTGCATGTAAAAGAAAATCCATGAAAGCAAATATTGCCATTTTCGATTTCAGCGATTTATTATCAAAATAGTATCATTTTTATATAGAAACTTATTATAGTTCTTTAATAATTCCAACCCCATCTGCAATAATGTAGCCATTGGCATTTTCATTGGAGAGGGTCAGCGATGCAGGTTTCCCTTTCTCAAAATAATACTCGCCAACTCTAAGGGCAAATCCAAGTCGATCTCCTTTTCGGAAATCCCATTCCATTTTGTCAATCCCACTAGCATGCTGAATAGTAATTTTTGCGTTTGATGCATTTTTAACGTCGGGGAAATACATTATACAAACCTTATATTTACCTGATTCAGTAACCGGCAATTGATAAGTAACCTGAGCAAAATTATCAGGAGCGGCTTGCTGACAATTATAGTTGAATAAGTTTCTCAGCCCAGCAATTTTTTTAATTTTCCAGTCACCTTCAAAACGAAGCAATTTGCTATCGGAAGAAGTAAGCACTCCGCCAATATTACTTACCTGTTCTATATAAATACAATGACTGGCGGTTCCTTTCGGCCCAATTTCCTGTGGCAAAAAAGGTTCAATCCTAGTTTTTGAGGCTAGGTTATTATCAATTACCAGATTCCAGTTCCCCATGATGGGTTTAATTTCTTTATCATTGGTAGCATTGTAAATCACATTATTTTTTACGGTTGTATTGTTGGTAGCCCAATCAAGAAAAACTCCATTTCCCAACGTACGACGAGGTGTTCCGCTGGCTAACTGTTCATAACCCCAGATATCATAGAGATAATTGTTCATTATATAATTGGGCGCACTTAAACGGTTCATGGTTGCTATGTGAATGGCGGCTCCATCAATAGTTGTTTGCATACAATCATGTATTTCATTGAATTCAAAAACATTTCCACCCTGGTTTCTAAAAACAAATATTCCATTTCGAGACAGGTCTCTAAAGTGATTATGGGCAATATAATTTCCAGGTTCCATTGCCATGTTAGCAGGCCTTGAATCGATGTGTACGCCGCCGCCGTAGTAGCGAATTTTTCCACAATGTTCGACTGTATTACGGGTAATTCGATTGAGTATTGGAAACACTTTGGCAGCCTTTTCACCAGCTGTATAAATTTTAGAATCATCCATATAAGACAATCTTGCTCCAGTCAAAAGAACACCTCCGCCCCCAGAATTTCTTACCGTGTTATTATCAAATATATTATTTCTGCTATCTAGATGTAACCAAAATGCATAGCCGCCGATGTTATCAAAATGACAATCGGATATACTGCAATTTTGAGCATTTTCAAACATCACTGCACAATCTGTATGAACCCTTGCTTCTATTTGACCTAGGGTGAAACTGGTATGCTGAAAATCAAATCCCTGAAAAGAAATATCTTTCACATAGCTTCCCTTTTCCACATCACCTTTCAGATAAAATAGCCTATTTAGGTAGGGAGCAATTATTTCGGAATTATTGGGATTCTCTCCTTTCAAAGGCTTATAATATAATCTGCCTGCAAGATGGTCTAGATACCACTCGCCGGGCATATCCAATTCTTCTTTTACACCTTCAATCCAAAACCAACTTCCTTTATCTATTTCACCAAGTTGTTCGCGTGGGCCTAAAACAATGGAAGATTTTTCTAGATCAACACCCACCACATCATTCCATTGATTAAAAAAACGCCAACGTGGCACTATATTAATTTGGGCATCCGTTTCCTCACCCCAACTTTTTTTAATAATCCCCTCGTCAATCTGTAACTGATTGGTAGTACTCGAAACTGCATATAGAAAAGGGTTTTTCTGATTTGCATTGGGAAAACGGGCTCGAATGGCTCTTTTTCCGTTAACGAAAAGTTCTCGAAAGTTCCAAGGTGAGGTAGGGCTTTTCGAATATTTTTCAGATTCATTAATATCCCTTTTCCACCCCTTAGCACCAGGAACATCGATATACCAAATACCATTGACGCCCATTTGCCAATTGCCTGCTATACGCCGACCTCCACTCAACACTACTTTTTCGCCCACTGCGGCTTTCCAAATAACAGGAACTGCCTTTGACCCAGAATCCTCTGGGGCAAACTCGATGGTATGTGTTAAATAATAAACACCACCACTAATCACCACTTCAACAGAAGTGATGGCTGCATTTTTCTTTGCTGCTATTACTGCCTTTTGGGCTGCTTCTACTGTAGCAAAAGGCTGATGGATAGATCCATTATTGGAATCCCTTCCATTGATAGCAACATACAACCTTTTCACTTCATTTACTGGTAATTGAAACCCTAGTAAACCAATAATGGCCAATGTCATTAATCCAGAAAATAATACTCTTTTCATAGTTTATTTTTTTATTTCAATTTCCAATAGTTTACCTAAAAACTCTTATCCTGAGGCCTTGGGATGAAGTCCATCATTAAAAAAGGCTTCATTAATTTTCCCATCTTCCTGCAACAATAGTTTACCGATGTCTGCAAATCCAACTTTTTCGGATTTGATCATAGTACGAATATCTTTGTTAATTAAAACAATACGCTCATCGTAGTCTCTCCTGAAACAGACACCTAAAATAGTTATTTTGGCTTGAGTTTGATGCATTTTAATTAATTGTACTAAAAAGCGGAGTCCCTCCAAAATTTATTCATTGCTATTTACAGGAAAATTATTAGTGCCGACATTGACTATTTTTTTTCCGATTTAATTCCAGCCAATTCAACGTGATAAATTCGCCATAAAACATTTTCAATTCGGTAGGTTCCAAATCCGAAATTTCTCAATACTGAACGAGCAAGGTATTTCTGCCAGGATTCAGTGCTTCTAGCAATAAGGTAAACTAAATAACTATCCCCTTACTACCTTGATGATTAATTAGTCGTTATTAAATGATTCCCCGACTCGATATTTTTTAGCATGAAATAACCATTCGATGGTTCAATGGCAATATTTTTACCGTCCATCTGCAGATGGGGGTTTGAGGGGTTAAACGGCATATAAATATTGGAAACCATATTGCCGGGCAAATTAACTTCCAATGTCTCTGACAACTTGCTTTTATGGTAGACAACAGTTACCGCCCCTGGTAAAAGCGTGGTAGTAAGTTTTGCAAAATTCAGGTTGCCAAAATTTGGTTTTATCTGAATCGTATCTCCACCGGGACTTATCGGTTCAACCCCCATTAATTTTCTCACAATTAAATTTGCCGGAGCTGCCCCCCAAGCATGGTTCAAATCTAGATTAGGTTTG
>CANJAW010000159.1:0-6680 GCA_947472215.1 Chitinophagaceae bacterium | reverse complement strand
CTCAAAGTAGTACATTTCCTATTACCAACTCTAAAGCAATCTATACAATTTTGAAAATTGAGCCATCTATTTCAATGCTATTTTTTAAAATTTTATGGTAAACTGTTTCAGGAACTTTAATTTCGTCCTTTTAAAAGCATTATTAAGTAACATTTCCAACCCGTTTTATTCATGAATATCTTACTAATCGGCAGCGGTGGCAGAGAACATACATTGGCATGGAAACTCAAGCAAAGCGCTTTGTGTGACCAATTATTTATTGCACCAGGCAATGCAGGTACTGCACAAGTGGGGGTTAATGTACCCATTACCACTACTGATTTTGAAGGGTTAACCTCTTTTTGCTTGGAGAATAAGGTTGAAATGCTAGTAGTTGGTCCTGAGGACCCCTTGGTGAAGGGAATCTATGATTATTTCAAAGCCAATCCCCTTACAATGGCTATTCATGTTATCGGGCCATCAAAAGAGGCTTCCCGTTTGGAGGGGAGTAAAGCGTATGCCAAAGCGTTTATGGATCGCCACCAAATTCCTACTGCTGCCTACCGGGAGTTTGATGCAACCAATTTTGAAGAAGGAATCAATTATATTTCCAAGCATTTGTTGCCCATTGTGTTGAAAGCAGATGGACTGGCCGCAGGAAAAGGCGTGGTTATTTGCTCAAGCCATGCAGAAGCATTATTGGAGTTTGAGCAGATGATCCAGCAAGCCAAGTTTGGCGAATCTGGCAAAAGAGTGGTGATTGAGCAGTTTTTGGATGGAATCGAGTTGAGCATGTTCGTACTTACGGATGGGAAAAATTACTTGTTGCTTCCCGAGGCAAAGGATTATAAAAGAATCGGCACAGGAGATAGAGGCCTTAATACCGGCGGAATGGGTGCTGTTAGCCCTGTGCCATTTGTTAATGAGGCGTATCTCCAAAAAGTGAGAAAGACGATAATAGAGCCTACCATCGCAGGCTTACAGGCAGAAAAGCTAGAATATAAAGGAGTCGTTTTTATTGGACTAATCAATGTAGCGGGGGAGCCAATGGTAATAGAATACAATTGCAGGTTTGGGGATCCCGAAACGGAGGTAATCATCCCAAGGATTGAAAATGACCTAGTCGAAATCTTTCTAGCTACCTCCCAGCAAAAACTTGATGAAATCACTATCAAAACCAGTCCGATGGCTGCAGTGACCGTAGTAGCGGTGAGTGGCGGATACCCAAGTGAGTATGCCATTGGCAAAGAAATACTGGGCCTATCGGATGCTGAGCTGGCTGGGACCATCGTTTTCCATTCAGGCACCATCCAAGAGGGAGAAAAAGTGCTAACCAACGGGGGTAGGGTATTGGCTGTAACCAGCTCTGGTACTAGTATTTCGGAAGCCTCTGCCCAGTCAAATCGGATGCTTGAAAAAATTTGTTATGATGGAATTTACTTTCGAGATGACATTGGATATGAATTTAGATAGTCTTGTAATTCCTGCTTTTGATTGAATGATTGTAGCGGGGGGTGGTTATGCAGTAAGCTGCCGACTCAATTAGGTGCATTTTGAGGCGATCAAAAAAATGCAAAAACATCACCCCTTTTAACAAAAGGGGAGGCTTCAAATAAAAAATTTAAAAACTACAATCAGCAAGCCGAAAATTATAAACCTTCACTCTCCATAAAATATTGAAAAATAAAGGGGTTACCGTTGTTAATTCAAATAATTTACTCCAACTTTGCTTCATTCTTTACTTTTGATTTTTCTCTATAAAAATTATGGGCCTTTTTAATTTTTTTACTCAGGAAATTGCAATGGATTTAGGTACTGCAAATACCTTGATCATCTTCAATGATGAGGTGGTAGTAAATGAGCCTTCCATTGTGGCGTTGGACAGAAACAATCCAAAAAATATTTTGGCAGTGGGAAAAAAGGCATTGATGATGCATGAAAAAACCCATGAAAGCATTCGCACTGTTCGTCCATTGAAGGATGGTGTAATTGCAGATTTCAATGCCGCAGAATTAATGATCAGGGAAATGATCAAAATGATTTATCCAAAAAAGCCATTGTTTGCGCCCAGTTGGAGAATGATGATTTGTATTCCCAGTAGCATTACCGAGGTTGAAAAACGTGCTGTTAGAGATAGTGCCGAGCAGGCAGGAGCTAAAGAAGTATACTTGATTCATGAGCCGATGGCTGCTGCATTGGGAATTGGCATTGACGTAGAAGAGCCGGTTGGCAATATGATTATTGATATTGGAGGTGGAACTACGGGCATTACCGTGATTGCACTGGCGGGTATTGTTTGTGACCAAAGTATTCGAATAGCAGGAGATGAATTTACAGCTGATATAATGGAAGCCCTTCGGCGTTATCATAGTTTGTTGATAGGAGAGCGTACTGCCGAACAAATTAAAATTCAGGTAGGAGCCGCTTTGAAAGACCTTGATAATCCTCCCGACGATATTCCTGTTAATGGTCGCGATTTGGTTACGGGAATTCCTAAACAGGTTTTTGTAAGTTACCAAGAGGTGGCAGAGGCATTGGACAAAAGTATTTTTAAAATTGAAGAAGCAATATTAAAGGCATTGGAAACTACCCCACCCGAATTGGCGGGGGATATTTACCGTAGGGGTTTATATTTAACCGGTGGGGGATCACTCTTGAGGGGGCTTGACAAGCGGATTTCAGCAAAAATAAAATTACCGGTCCATGTGGCGGATGATCCGCTGAAAAGTGTAGTACGCGGTACTGGTATCGCTTTAAAGAACTATGATAAATATCCGTTCGTGATGAGATAGGCTTTCACCAATACTGTTCGCCTGATGATTAAAAAGATACGGTTCTTTTCTAGTATGAAAATTTTTCTATATGTATCAAGTGCAGACTTCTCCTCCCGGAGAAGGTTAGGAGGGTTACTGTATGCATAATCTTTTTTTGTTTATTCGCAGATATTTTAATTTCATCCTCTTAGTATTATTGCAGGGGTTTTCTATTTACTTACTGGTACATTATAATACTTATCACAATGCAGTGGCATCTGCTTTCATGAATGAGGTTACCGGTAAAATAAATACTCGGTACAACAAGGTCGATTACTTTTTTCAACTTAGGAATACCAATACCCAACTCGCCAATGAAAATGAGCGGTTACGAAATCTTTTAAAAGTAAATTTCGAAAGGCCAGATACTTCCACCAAAATCATCACCGATACCCTTGCAGTAGACTCATTGGGTCGCCGTAGAAAATGGTTGTATCTTTCTGCCAAAGTGGTTTCGAGTTCCGTTGCTGCGCAGAATAATTTTATCGTATTGGAAAGAGGATCAGCTCAGCAGTTAACAAAGGATCAAGGGGTGGTTGATCCCAACAATGGAGTGGTGGGTATTATTACGGATGTAAGTGAAAATTTTGCTGTAGTAATGAGCTTATTACATAAGGACAGTAAAATAAGTGTGAAGCTTAAAAAGGGAGGCGAAACTGGACAGGTAATCTGGGATGGAAAAGACCCGAATCGGCTATCCTTAATCGATATTCGAAAAAGTGCCCGGGTTGCCAAGGGCGACACTATTATTACGAGTGGTTATACCACCACCTTTCCATATGGGTTACTAGTAGGTACCGTTGATAAGGTGCAGAATGACAAAAGCACTAATAACTTTATCATTGAACTAAAATCAACGGTTAATTTCTATAACCTTCAATATGTTTATTCGATTGAAAATTTTCAGAAAGAGGAAATTAACCGGATATTAAAAAATGCAAATAATAAAACTAATAATTAATTGATTCTAGAAGATAAGTAATGGGTACACTGTTAAAAAACATACTTCGTTTCGTTCTACTTATCCTGGTACAGGTTTTTGTGCTGGATAGAATTCATTTGCATTATATGGTTACGCCATATATTTATTTTCTGTTTATTTTGTGGATGCCTTTTCAATTAAACCGATCTGCTCAAATGCTAATTGCATTTGCATTGGGGTTTACCCTTGATAGTTTTCGGCACCATCCTGGTTTTCATGCTGCTGCCTGTGTATTGTTGGCTTATCTCCGCCCCTTCCTAATCAATTTACTTATTCCACAGGAAGGAGCAGAAAGTAATTATGAGGAGCCTTCTGCAAAAAGTATGGGGGGCTTTATCCCTTACTTGGTATACGCGGGCATGCTTACATTTGTTCACCATGGCTGGCTTTTTTTTCTAGAGGCTTTGCAATTTGGAAATTTCTGGTATTTTATAACAAAAACTTTACTGTCAACTGCTATCAGTTTATTACTGATCGTTATAGTCGAATTATTGTTCTCTCGTAAGCAACAGTTCCGAACAAATACAGTATAATTTATTCGGAATAGAGTGGAGCAAGAATTATATAAATGATCAACTTGAAAAAATTATCAACCATCAACCAATAGCCAAAATCCCCTTGTCAGCTTTTAACCAGTCCCGAAAAAATGTGATTATGCTAGTGTTTGCTGGCATGTTTGTAATCATCATATTCCAACTGGCCAACCTGCAAATTTTCTCTTCAAAGTATAAAATAATGGCGGATGATCAGGGAAAATTCAGAAAAGTAATTTACCCTGATAGAGGAATTGTATATGACCGTCATCGAAAAGCAATTTTGCAAAATATGACGATCTACGATTTAATGATTTTGCCTAATAAATTAAAAGGAATTGACACGACCTCCTTGTGTAAAATCTTGGAGATCGACACTGCGCTATTTGCAAAAAGAGTAGTGGAAGTAATTGTTAAAAATGGCAGAAGCAGGCCATCCATTTTTGATGCATTATTAACAGATGAAAAAATGGCCATGCTCAATGAGGCCATGTATAAATTTGCTCCAGGCTTTTATCTGCAGGAACGTCCTGTGAGAAGTTATCCAGTGGATGCTGGCGGAAATATTCTAGGGTATTTGTCGGAGGTGGATAGTAGTTTTTTAAAGCGCCATATCACGGAAGGATACCAGTTAGGTGATTATGCAGGGAAAACGGGTTTGGAGAGAACCTATGAAAAAGTATTGATGGGTCAGCGTGGAATTGAATATTGGAAGCGGGATAATAAAAACAGGTTGACTGATCGGTTGGAGAATGGTAAATATGACACGTCGGCCATCGCCGGCGATAATATGCACCTCGCTCTGGATATAGAACTGCAGGCATTAGGAGAAAAATTAATGGAAAACAAGCTGGGGGCAATCGTAGCAGTGGATCCCAAAACAGGCGGCATATTAGCGATGGTAAGTAGCCCTACCTTCAAGCCAAAATTATTAACAGGGGCTACCAGAAAAAAGCATATTGCAGAATTATTGTTGAATCCAGCGCTCCCACTTTACAACCGAACGGTGAGTGCCATTTATTCGCCGGGGTCTACCTTTAAAACCTTGCAAGCACTAATTGGATTGCACGAAGGGGTAATTGAAACAAATACGAGATTTGCCTGTTCGGGTGCATTCTATGGTTGTGGAAGTGCAAAACCAATGAAATGTTTGGATAAAGGGGTATTTGATTTGCGCAGTGCTATTACGATTTCCGATAATACTTATTTTGCCAATGTGATGCAAAAAGTAATTAATAATCCAAAATATCCGAATGTAGATAGCAGTTTAGCAGCATGGGATCGATATATGTATGCCTTCGGATTGGGACATAAATTGGGGGTTGATGTGCCGGGTGAAAAGGCGGGCAATATTCCAACACCCGTTCATTACAATAAAATTTATGGAGCCGGCCATTGGAATTATTGTACTTTTCGTTCGGTAAGTATTGGTCAAGGAGAGGTAAATGTAACCCCAATACAAGTTGCTAATGAAATGGCATTTATTGCCAATAAAGGCTGGTATAAAATACCCCATTTGGTGGATTCAATTGAAGGGGGCGACCAGTTTGACCTATTGTCAAAATATAAGGTAAAGCACAATACATCTGATATTCCGGACAGTGTATTTGAAGCTGTATATGATGGAATGCAGGGGGTGGTTGACCGGGGTACTGGTATGGCTGCTAAGGTAGCAGGAATCAAAATCTGTGGAAAAACGGGGACCGTTGAAAATTATATCGGATCAGTAAAACAACCCAACCATGCTTTTTTCTGCGGCTTTGCTCCCCGGGAGAATCCAAAAATTGCCATCATGTGTGTGGTGGAAAATAGCGGGAAATTTGGGGGCACCTATGCGGCACCCATCGTTGGGTTACTGATTGAGAAATTCCTAAAAGACTCCATCATCGATAAGGGTAGACTGGATCAAATTGAACAACTATCCACGCTCAATTTAATACCTCCTAGAATATTTAGTGAAATCCGAAAGCAGGATTCGATGCGCCATATCAAGGATTCAGCTTATTTGTTAGCCAAAGGCTATATCAAGAAAATAACTGACACTATGGGATTGGATGAGGAAGATGAAAAGGAAGCACTCGATAAGTTAAAAAAGGATAAAGAACCAATCAAGGGAGGGCTGCCCAAAAGAGACAGTAGTCCTTTTTCTGTGAAAGGTACTGTCGAAGCAATATTGCCGGATGAAAAAAGAAAAGGGTCAGCGAAAGATTCCGTCAAAAATTAAAAGGGCGTCATTGTAACAAGCTATTTTTATTTTAAAAGATGTATCAAAAAAATCCCGCTTTAGGAAAAGGAATTGATTGGGTAATGATATGGTTGTATGTCCTACTGGTAATGATTGGGCTGCTCTGTATTTTTTCGGTAGAATATCGT
>CANJAW010000158.1:0-6703 GCA_947472215.1 Chitinophagaceae bacterium | reverse complement strand
ATTTTTTCATTCATTAAATTTTCATCTTTCCAGCCAGTAGCTTTTAAAACAAATTTCAAATTTTCATTTACATTCCGATCGGTTAATAATTGAAAATCCTGAAAAACTACTCCCAAACTGCGCCTAAGGAAAGGCACTTTTTTCCAATCCAATTCCCGAAGGTTGTAACCAACTACTGTTCCTTCACCTTCTGTCAACGTAAGATCACCATATAGGGTTTTTAACAGACTACTTTTGCCGGTACCGGTCTTACCCACTAGGTAAACAAACTCTCCTTTATCAATTGAAATATTTACATCACTTAAAATGAGGCTACTACTCTGGTAAATATTTACATTTTTTAGATCTACGATTGACTGAGACATAATGGATTGATTTTAAATGTGGTGATATTTATAGAGATGACATCTTTTAGTAAACGATTTCTTCTCCTTTCAATGTAATGATCAATTCTTTTTTATCATTTGGCTCTACCCTTCCAATCACTTGTGCTTCAATATTAAATGATTGGGCAGCAGCTATCATAATTTCAGCATCTTCAGCCGAACAATAAATTTCCAATCTACAGCCCATGTTAAAGACCTCGTACATTTCTTTGTTGCTGCTACCACTACTTTGTTGAATGATTTTAAATATTTCAGGAGCTTCAAATAAATTATCTTTTACAATCCTGAAATTTGCCGGAAGATATTTCATACACTTCGTTTGACCGCCTCCACTACAATGGATCAAGCCATGAATTTTATCAAAATGATTTTTCAACAATTGCTTTACTACTGGTGCATAGGTTCGGGTAGGAGAAAGTATCAATTTACCGATTGTAGTAGTAATAAGTTCATCGCCTACAGGAAAGGAAATAGGGTCTGACAATTTATTTTTTCCAATGTAAACTACTTCTTCAGGTAAATTGGTATTGTAACTTTCCTTAAAATGTTCTGCATAATATTTACTTAGTACATCATGCCTTGCACTGGTCAGCCCATTACTTCCTATCCCACTGTTATAGTCCGTTTCATAAGATGCCTGTCCAAAACTGGCTAGTCCCACAATCACATCCCCCGCCTTAATTTTATCATTACTAATCACTTTACTTTTGGGAAAACGGCAGGTCATCGTGCCGTTTACAGCAATGGTACGAACCACATCTCCCACATCGGCCGTTTCGCCACCCAAATAATGAATATGTACACCAAAGTTTTTTAGGTCATCAAATAATTGCTGGGATCCATTAATAACCTGGGAAAGCACCTCCCCCGGAATAATGGTTTTGTTTCGGTCGATGGTGGAATTGAAAACAATATTATCATATACCCCCACACAAAGCAGATCATCCAGGTTCATCACAATGGCATCTTGGGCAATTCCCTTCCAAATGGTAATATCGCCCGTTTCTTTCCAATACAAATAGGCAAGAATGCTCTTTGTACCGGCACCATCTGCATGCATCACACTTACATACTCATCGGCTCCTCCCAAATAATCAGGATATATTTTACAAAAAGCATTGGGGTAAAGCCCCTGATCCAGATGCTTTGTAGCCGCATGCACTTCTTCTTTTTGGGCGGAAACCCCTCTTTTATTGTACAAACTCATGATATCAATTGTACTGCAAAACTATATTTCAATTATCAATTATCCATTAATTAATTTTCAGGTAGTTTTGCACCAATTTACATGACGGTTTATACTAACATAGAACAACTACCCGTTTTCAATAATGCAGTGATCACTATTGGCACTTTTGACGGCGTGCATTTTGGGCACCAGCAGCTCCTAGAATTAATGAAATCAGCTGCAAAACAGGTGAATGGTGAAACGATCCTTGTTACTTTCGACCCCCATCCTCGGAAGATTATTGGTGCTCATAAAGCACCCATCTACTTATTGAATACCCTTGATGAAAAGATTGCCTTACTCGAAAAACATGGCATTGATTACTTAGTAATTGTTCCCTTTACCGAAAAATTTGCCCAACAGCTTGCCGAAGATTATATCGCTGATTTTTTGGTTAACACTTTTCACCCTCATACCATTATCATTGGGCACGACCATCGTTTTGGCAAAGATCGGACCGGTGACATTCTGTTACTAAAAAACAAAGCCCCTGAATTTGGATATGAAGTAAAAGAAATTCCTGGTTACATGCTCAAAGATATCACCATCAGTTCAACCAAAATAAGGGAAGCACTATTAAATGGCGACATTTCGACAGCGCATGATTTATTGGGCTATGACTATTTCTTTACAGGGAAAATAGTGGAAGGAAACCAACTCGGAAGAACAATTGGATATCCTACGGCTAACCTCCAAATAGTCGATGAAAATAAACTGATACCGGGAAACGGTGTTTATGCTGTTGTAGTAACGAATGAAAAATTGACAATCAATCGGCAAAGCGGTATGATGAATATCGGATTTCGGCCAACTGTGGAAGGGAATAAACGAATGATAGAGGTAAATATTTTCGATTTCGATCAAACCATTTATGGTGAAACCCTCACCATCACTTTAAAAAAATACCTACGCAGTGAAGTGAAATTTAATGGACTAGATGAATTGAAAAAACAACTAGCGAAAGATAAAAAAGCAGCATTGAAGGCATTAGTGAATGACGAATCTGCTTCACCAATTTCCTAATCTTCTTTCACCTTTCGCTGCTTACTTATCCCATCATTTTTACTACCATTTCTTTCATCAGGGATGCATCCGAAGTGCCGGTGCTATTAACTCCTATACTTTTTAAATTGTATTCATGCAGCAAAAGCAATGAACGCTCTATACCTTCATAACCATACATTTTTGCCGTGGCAAGGGCTTTTTTTACTTCATACGGATTGTTATAAAAAAGTGGCCGCAATGCTGCCTCCGTTTTATCTGCCATACCAAAAATAATATACAGTTTGCTAAAGAAACTATACAAAGCAGGAAGTATCAATTGAATAGGTACTGCTTTGGGATTACTCTCAAAATATTGAATAATTTGAATCGCTTTTACCAAATCTTTTTTACTCATAGCCGCCTGCAATTCAAAAGCATTATATTCTTTACTAACCCCTACAAATTTTTCTATATCATCTTCGGTAATCGTTTTTCGCTGACCGAGATTGAGGGTTAATTTCTCAAGTTCATTGACTATCCGGCTAAGGTCATTCCCTAGGTGTTCGGTTAATAATTGGATTGCTTTGGAAGACATGGTAAAATCCTGCGACTTTAAATAATCTGTCACCCATTCAACAAGTTTGTAATCCCTTATTTTTTCAGAGGTAAACAGTTCACTTTCTTTTTTAATAAACTTCCCTAGTTTGGTGGTTTTATTAATGGTTTTTTCTTTGTGACTGATTATAAAAATGGTGGAGGCAAGGGGGTTTCTAATATAATTCTCCAATTTATCCAACTCCTTCATCTGCTGTGCTTCTTTCAAAAGAACCACCTGTTTTTCAGCAAACATCGGGTAACGCATACAGGCATTTACCACATCGCTCCAGTTGGCATCTTTTCCATAAAAAACCGATAGGTTAAACCCTGCCTCACTCTCGGGCAAAATTTTATGCTCCGCAAAATTCATCAACAGGTCAATATAGTAATCCTCTTCCCCCTCCAGCCAATAGACCGGTTTGAAAAGTTTCTTTTTCCAATCCCCAATAATTTTTTCTGCAGACATAAGGCACCAAAAATACAATAAAAAAAGCTAGGTTTCCCCCTGTGTCCATGAAATAGCTTGCAATTTCTAATTGCCTAAGGGTACAAAAAAACCCGGCAATCGCCGGGTATTAAATAAAATATTTTAGGATAGGTGTTTGTTCAAATCTGCTGACTACAAAATCGGCTAATTAATTTAAAGACCTGAAATCCACTGGCACTAGCTTACTCACCCCCGGTTCCTGCATCGTAACCCCATAGATTACATCTACCGCACTCATTGTTTGCTTATTATGGGTAACAATGATGAACTGGCTATTTTCGCTAAACTGCTTAATCATCTTAGTGAATTTACCAACATTGGCATCATCCAATGGAGCATCAACCTCATCCAAAATACAGAATGGAGCTGGTTTAATCAGATAGATTGCAAATAACAATGCCGTTGCTGTCAATGTTTTTTCACCACCACTCAACTGACCGATGGATGAAGGACGTTTTCCTTTTGGTTTGGCAACAATATCAATTCCCGTATCAGCCAAATTCGTTGGATCTACTAGTACCATATCGGCGGTATCATCTTCTGTAAACAAGGCCTGAAAAACTTTCTGGAAATTTTCCCTCACTTTATTAAAGGTATCAAGAAACTGTTGATTGGCGGTTGCTTCCACTTCTTGGATCGTTTGCATTAGGCTATCCTTAGCCGTTACCAGATCATTCTTTTGCTCCATGATAAACTCATAGCGCTTTTTCATTTCGGTGTAGGCTTCAATCGCTGTAGGATTGATTTCCCCAATATTTTCCAACCGCTTCCGCATGCGGTCATTCTTATCCTGCAAATCTTCCAACGCTAAATCCCCTGTTCTTGGCTCATCAATAATTACATCCAGATCAATCTTAAATTCCACATGAAGTCTTTCCTTCATCCCTGCTAGTTGCAATTTAAGATCTGTTAATTTATCCTTAATCTCATTCAATAAGGAATCAATGGTTTCTTTCGACTTTTGTTTTTGCCGAAGCTCTGCTTCCTTTGCCGTTAATACACTGCGCAAATTGTAATATGCCTGATCGGCTTCATTCAGCTTCTTTTCTTCACTGTCTTTATTTTGCAACATGGTAACAACCAATACTTCCAGTTCAGCCAATGCGGTAGCTGTTTCGCTAATGCTATTAGCCGCTTCCGTTAGTTGAACCGTGCTATTTTCCACTTGAATTTTCAAATCATTCAGCTGGCCACTCTTAAATTCGAATTCCTGCTTCAAAGAAACCAACTTGCTTTGCTGACGAGTAAACTGTAGGTTTCCATCATTGAAAGTAGCCGTTGAAAAATTATACTCTTGTTCAGCCAATGCATAGTCTTGTTCTACTGCCTGCATTCTATCTGTTAACTCTTCTAGCTGGGTATTTAATTTTTCAAGTTCATCCCTTGTACTAGCAATGGCATCATGATTGGCTTGCAGTTGTTCCTGCAGTTCTTCAATTCTTTTAGAACTGCTTTCTTCTAGATGGTGAAGATTTTCAATTTTATTTTGCAGACTAAAAACAAGATTGGTTCCATTGTTAATATCCTGTTGTGTTTGCTTGATGGCATTTTCTTTCAACTGTTCATTGAAAGCAATTACTTCATTGTGGCGAATTTGTATAGTAGCTTTTAATTCATTCACAATAACTTCCTGGGCACTGATATCCTCGACTAATTTTTCCAAGTTTTTAGCCCGGCCAATTTTCTTACCCTCAAATAACCCCACACTTCCTCCTGTGATTGAATATTTACCCTTTACATATTTACCTGTTTTTTCCAATACAACAGCACCATTGCTATTGTTAAGTGCTTCCTCATTGTCAGCAATAAAAACATTGCCCAGCAAGTGTTTGGCTAGTTGGCTATATTTGGCATCTACCTCCACCACACTCAGTGCAGGTATCGTTCCCTTTGGCTGAGCCGTATTTTCAAAACCTGAAAATTGGTCCTGCAAAAAGAAATTCGCTTTTCCCTTTTTATTATTGTCTAGCAAATGGATTGCCTGCAACCCTTCTTCCAGATTATTTACTACATAATAGTTGAGGTAAGGTTCCAACACATTTTCAACAGCAGCCCTATATTCGGGCTTCACATACATGATGTCACTTAACAAAGGAGCTTCATGATTCCAGTTGGGATTCTTATGTAAAAACTTCACACTCTCCGGATAACCCTCCATGGAATCAACCAGACTTTTCAACAATGCATATTCATTCTTCTTACTATCCAATTTGCGACTTTCTTCTGCCAACTCAGACCGAAGACCTTCGAGTACACTTTGGGTTTGAAATATTTGCTCCTTGGTAAATTCGTGATGATCCTGTAATTGCTGAAGGTCTACTTTTTTCTGATCCAATTCCTCTGATTTCACCTTGCGCTCTGCCTCCAATTGCTGTAACTGAATTTGTCGCTGCGCTTTTTCATCCTGAATCTGTACGATGGTACGTTGTACATTTTGAATGCTGGTATCGGCTATGGCTACTTTTTTTTCTGCATCAAACTGATTTCTTTGAATAGCCTGATTTTCCCTACGCAAAGCATCAATGCTGCTCCGCTTTTCATCAAAAATTGTACGTTTGTCTTCAACTGCATTTTTCAATTCATCCAGCTTGCCTTCCAATTCTTCAAGCTTTACCTCATCTTCATTGATTTGCAGATTAGTAAATTGGATACTTTCATCGAGTCCCTTCAACTGACCACCTGCCTTTAGTAAGAAATCCTTCAGACTGGTTTCTCTTTCTTTTAGGTATTGTAATCGTTGGGCCGTTAGACTTTTATCACTCTCCTTACTGCGTAAAGCACCCAGCAAATCATTAAAAGCATGTTGCATATCCTGCAGGGCTTTTTCTTGAGCAATGAACCCAAGTTTTTCCTGCTCCATCGCTGCATCTTCCACTGCGATAGTTGTTTCCAATTCTATTCGCTTATCCACTTCGGCCTGCTGCTGGTGATTCAAATCGCGATAAGTGATGTTAAATCCTTCCAGCGATGCCTTTGCCAATTCAATGCTAACATCCTTATATTCCTTCTTTATTTCAAAAT
>CANJAW010000157.1:0-6721 GCA_947472215.1 Chitinophagaceae bacterium | reverse complement strand
TTTTTCATGCGGTTTGCGACAAACGATTAGCCGAAATGCGTTTATTATCGCTTCTTTAACATCTGCATTTTCCTTAAAAAGTTTTGCAGCCAACACCCTAGATGCTTCCAATACGGTTGGGTCATTCATCATCACCAAAGCTTGTAATGGTGTATTGGTTCTTTGTCTTTTTACTTCGCAGATATCACGGTTGCTGGCATCAAAAATGCCCATAGATGCTGGAGGCACAGTCCTTTTAATCAGTGTATACATGCCGCGCCTATACAACTCTTTTCCATGATCCTGTTTGTACACGGATAATAAGCCCCTGCCTGAAGTAGCACCTTCCCACAAACCATCGGGCTGATAAGGCTTAACACTTGGCCCGCCGATATCGGTATTCAGCAAGCCGCTGCTTGACAACACAAAATCTCTAATTAATTCAGCCTCTATCCGATACCGTGGTCCACGAGCAAGCAATATATTTTCAGGATCCTTGGCCAATTTTTCTTTCGTAATCTCAGCCGATTGTCTGTAAGTAGCCGACTTCACCATTTGCTTCATCAGCCTTTTAATATCCCAATTATGCTGCATAAAATCAACCGCCAGCCAATCTAATAATGCCGGGTTGGAAGGCAGTTCTCCCTGCATACCAAAATCACCGGAGGTTTTTACAATACCTCTTCCAAAAATTTCCTGCCACAATAAATTGATAAACACCCTTGCTGTAAGCGGATTTTGTTGATCAAATAACCAGTTAGCCAACCCCATTCTGTTTTTAGCATAACTTGCTTTAAAAGGCAAAATCGATGAAGGTGTTCCCGGCTGTACTTCATCGCCAGGTACATCATACTGGCCTCGTGTAAGGATATGTGTTTTGCGAATGGTATCCTGATCGCCCATCACAGATACAATCAGTTTATTGGTATCTTCTTTATTGATAAAGGTGAGCATATTTTTAACATCCTCATTGCAGATCTCCATGAAAGGTTGTTTAGCATAGGTCTCAGGACCTCCAATCACTGATTCGATTCCTTTATCCTTCACATTATTGAAGAAAGCAAAAAGCTGGTAATACTCTTTTTGGGAAAAGGGATCGTATTTATGATCATGGCAATGCGCGCATTCTAAGGTAACCCCTAACAAACCTTTTCCAAAAAGATCCGTACGATCTGTTACATACATGAGTCTATATTCTTCGGGGATAACACCCCCTTCTTCGGTAATCTTATGGTTGCGGTTAAATCCTGTGGCCAGCAATTGCTCTTGTGTATAATTGGGAATCAAGTCTCCGGCCAATTGCCAGGTTACAAAATCTTTGTAACTCATGTTTTTATTAAACGCATGAATAACCCAGTCGCGCCAAGGCCATTGAGTTCTATAACCATCATCTTGGTATCCGTGCGAGTCGGCATATCTTGCAAGGTCGAGCCAAAGCAAAGACATCTTCTCTCCATAGGAAGGCTTTTGCAGTAACTGATCCACTACTTTTTCATAGGCAGCAGGACTTTTATCTTCCAAAAATGCATTCATCATACCCAATGAAGGAGGAAGACCTGTAAGGTCAATACTTAGCCGCTTTAATAGCCTTTCTTTATCCGCTTCTTCATTAGGCGCTAGACCTTTTTGCTCTTGCTTCGCTAATATAAAATAATCAATTTCATTTCTCGGCCAACTGGTCATTGACACCTTCGGCAGCTCAACCTTTTTAGGCGCCACAAATGCCCAGTGTTTCTCATACTTTGCACCTTGAGCAATCCATTTCTCAATCAGGTCAATTTCGTGTTGGGTTAACTTTAAATTTGAATTATATGGTGGCATAACGGTAGCCGTATCTTTTGAACTGATACGCAAAAACACTTCAGATAAATCGGGCTTTCCTGGCACCAATGCATGGGCTGTTGGATTTTCTTTCAAAGCATGATAAGCGCTCTCCGCCTGGTCTAATCTTAATCCAGCTTTTCGCTTGTTGGCATCAGGTCCATGACATGATAGGCATTTATCAGATAGGATAGGACGAATATCAAAATTATAGCTAACAGAATCTGGCATTTTTGTAGAAACCAGCAGACTTCCTTCCTGATTATTACAAGCCTGAAATAAAACTGTAACCAATACAAAGAAAGTAATTACACTACCTATTTTAAGTGAAACATTCATATAGCAAAAATATTATTTGATGGTCTTTCGATGGGTTCAGGTGATTGAGTATTAAAATTAACTACCAAGTTAATAATTGATTACGTAAATAGTATCATTTTATTGTCAATATTTAACCGATAAGTGATTGTATTTGGAACAGGCTAGTTTTATTTGATAGTAGTTATAAAAATAGATTAAAATATGAATAGTTGCACTACAACCACAAACAAGCTGATCTATTACTTAGGCATTGTATCTTAGGGCTAAAGATATGTATTAAATTTATGCGGGGTATGTACTGTAAAATAAAAAAGGGTCTCAATTACTTAAGACCCTTTTGGGTGAATGCTTTCGATAATTGACAGCAACTTTAAAAAAGTCAGCTCAATAAGTAAAAAAATATACCCAAGTATGCCTTTTACAAAAACTGACTTTGAGGTATTGGATACTTACCAACAAAGTGTAAACTATTCAATTAGTTTTTCAGAGGAACTATTTTAGCGTTCAATGGAGAGATCAGCAGGATTATAATATTCCATTATGCTCACCATTTTCCCTTCCTTATTAAAATCCATGGAAGCGTAATATTTTAATAAGCCAGTTTTGCCATTTTTAGCAAATTTCGAATTCCACAAGCCATAAACCCTAACACTACCATCAAATTTTTCGGTACTATCTACGCCTTTATGGTATTGAGTGTTGGTAAAAGTTATGTCATTATACGTATGCATAAAATTTTTCATCACGTCTAGCCATTGACTTTTAGATAATGAATCCATTCCAACTGCTGGTGGCGACCATTTGAAATCATCTGAGGTAAAGGAGGCCATTTTCACTGAATCTTTGGAAGCAAAAGCAGCAAACAATTCTTTAGCAGTAGCAAGGTTCTTGGCATAAGCCTCCGCCGCTGGGTCAGTAGCCGCTGTAGTTACTGTTGATGAATTATTACATGCAATAAACAGTACACCTAATAACATTGGAAGGAAAAATTTTTTCATAATTGATTGGTTTTATTTTAATGATGAAAAGCTGAATTTAGTATAAATGCAGCTTTTTTAATAACTAAATGTAAGTATAAAAATCAATTTTTAACTTTCTTTATGTAATTAGATTAGCCCAATCATCCTCTTGAATGACTTCGATTTCATTAAAAACTGATCATTTGATGCTGGCGTAGTATCGTTGCAGCATAATTATTAAAAAAATCCCAATAAAGGGAAGAGCTGTTTTCTTAGAAAAGAACTTGCTGGCTCCACGATAAGGTCTTATTAAATTGAATGTGTCTTTACAAGCCAGCTGCAATTTTAAACAACTCATAAGGCCACCAATGCTTTGTTATCCTATACAGCATTTTCTATTGTTTGTGACCATAAAGTAGTAATAAAAGAGGCCCTTATTGCTAAGAGGCCCTCAGCCCATGTTGGTCTTATTGACCAACATGCGAAGCGTTGAAATAGTATAATTTTAGCATTGGGTAGGCTTACTACAAACTTCGGTTGTTGGTCAATAAGACCAACAACGGCATTATCTGGCCGCCCATTCACCATTGCTCATTCACCATTTAATCACTTTCTTTTCTTAAGCCCATGTTGGTCTTATTGACCAACATGCGAAGCGTTGAAATAGTATAATTTTAGCATTAGGAAACAGCACTGCAAACTTCGATTGTTGGTCAATAAGACCAACAACGGCATTATCTGGCCGCCCATTCACCATTGCCCATTCACCATTCAATCACTTTCTTTTTTTAAGCCCATGTTGGTCTTATTGACCAACATGCGAAGCGTTGAAATAGTATAATTTTAGCAATGGGTAGGCTTGGATATTTCACTCAAAGTTTACCAGCATTTCAGCGCAAAGTTTACCACCCGAAGGGAGGTGTTGAAGCTTTTTCAAATCTAGTTAATTTTTTTGGTTCGTAAGGAGTCTCCTTTTAATTCTATTTTATTTGCATTTGCTGTCAATCTGTCGCAAATAGCATCAGCGAGTGTTGGTTCATTGATGTATTCATACCATTTATTGACGGGTAGTTGTGATGTTACAATCGTTGCACCTTTCGCGAAGCGATCTTCGAGTATTTGCAATAAAGACAATCTCATATCAGGGTTTAATGGTTGTAATCCAAAGTCATCAATAATAAGTAAGGGTGTTTTTGCAATCATGTTTAGCCATCTGATATAGGTTCCGTCTAATCTTGCTGCAACCAATGCTTCAATGAGCCGGTTCATAGAATAATACAATGTTCTGTGTCCGAGTAAACAAGCGTTTCTACCCATAGCACATGCCAGATAACTTTTACCACAACCAGTAGCTCCGGTAATGAGTAAGTTCTCTGATTTTTCAATGAAAGTCCCATCCGATAAAGTGGCTAGTGTGTCTTTGCTGATACCTCTACCAGGAGTACAATTAATTTGTTCAGGAGAAGCATTGTAGCGCAGCTTGGAGAGGCGCAAGTAAAGCTGTGTTCTTTGGTGTACTCTGTATCCAGCTTCTGCTTCTGCAAGTAATGCAACAACGCTATGCGGTTCTGGTTGTTGGTGTACAGGTTGTTTGATAATGGCTTCATAGCGTTTAGCCATACCAGTTAATTTAAGTTCCTGCAATTGTTCTAATGTACTTTGTTGGTTCATGTGTTTGTTTTTTTTATTGAATGAAAGAATACTGTTTTATTGATACGCCTCTGGCCCTCGCAGATTAGGATGTTCTGGCACTTTGAATAAATCATTTTGGTGGAACTGATCTATTTGATCAAGATGGTTGATGAGTATATTTTGTAGTGTCCTGTAGTTAAAAGTGTTACCACCCAGCCCCCTTGTGCAAGCGGCTTCTAACCGTGTAGTACCATACTGTTTGTGTAGCCGAAGAATACCCTTACAGGCATTAAAAGACTGTTCAGTATACACTCTAGCTTTTAATACCTTATCCATATATTGGTAAACGGGTTCTCCAATGCGGGAGGCGTGTTCCAAAAAGTAATTAGGTGTAAGACCCAATTGTTGATAATAATGCTGGTGTCCATCTGGCATATGGTCACAAGTGGTGGTATAGTCGTGCTTTTTATAGGCACGCCTATGAAGCGCAATACGGTTGTGTTTGTAATAGACTTCTACAATATCAGTGTCATATACAGCACTAACTTGTTTACCAATGTATTGGTAGGGTACACTATAGTGATGGTAGTTCTCTCCTAGTGTAATATGATAATTCTTTTGCACTTTGGCGGATACTTGGTGTTTAATAACAAAGGGAGTTGTTGGCAGGGCCTGTAAAAGAGATTGTTCTTCTTGTTTAAATTGTTGCAGTCGGCTATGGTCTTTTAACTGAAACAATTTTTCATTGTGCAGTGCCAACTGTTTTAGTACAGCCGCATTTAGCTCATCAATGTGGTGGAATACCTCATCCCGCAAAGGAGCATATATACGCTGGTAAGCGATTTTAACCTCATTCTCTACCGCTCCTTTATCCTTTGGTTTGGCTACGCGTGTGGCAAGCAGTGTGATGTTATTATGCAAAGACCATTGCTGCAGTACTTCACTAAATAATGGTTCATAGCGGCAGGATTTTGTAACCACCTGCTTCATATTATCGGTCTTAAGACTTAATGGAACACCTTCAAAATATTGCAGGCAGCAGTTGAGGGCTTTAATTACTTGAGGGATGGTAGCATCCGGTAATGCCATGGCAAAACTATATTTGCTGAAGGGCAACACACAGACTAATACAGGGCAAGAAATTACCTCACCAGTGGCTTTGCTTACATAACTCATTTTATCGCCAGCAAAGTCTACCATCACCATCTCTGCAGGCGTATGAACCAAGTGCATGGTAGCTTTTGTAGGTTGAATAGCTTCTTTGAGTAAATCGCAAAACCTAGTATACCGATAAGGACTATCGTATTGTTTGCGGTATTCTTCCCAAAGCAAAAGTCTTGTTACGCCAGTACGTTTAAGTTCAGTGAGTAAGTAGGGTGTGCGTGCATTAAAATCCATCCGTCGTAGATCATCAGAATAATCAATCGCCAATGCTGATTCATAAACCACAGCACATAATGCAGCATCACTAAGTTGCCTAAGCACTTCCATGGGATGACCAGTCTCTTTAAGTCTAAACGCATATAAAGTAACTGATTGTCTGGATATGTTTAATTGAAGGGCAATGGCCCGCAGAGAATAATTTTTTTCTAAAAGTTGAACGAGTGCTCGGATCTGTTGCATTGATATCACTTTATTGGCCATACTTTTATTACAAAGAAAAGCCGTTAAAAAATGCAATCAACAAACCCCTACAGGTGGTAAACTTTGTGCCGGAATGTCAGAACAGCTTTACCCACAAGTGGTAAACTTTGGACTGAAATAACTCACTTAACCAGAACTCCTAGTGGTAAACTTTGGAGTGAAACGCTGGTAAACTATCGAGTGAAATAAGTGGTAAACTTTGGGGTGAAATATCCACCAAGTTCCGCTGCAACCTTTTTTTGTTTCATTCCGGCCTTAATAAAGGCTTCAATCTGATATCTTTGTACCAAACTAAGTTGAGTGTAATTTTTTGTCATAGTAACCAAAAGGTCGCACTACTCGGTCAAATGGCAAAATGCCCTTAA